>JAKSCY010000624.1 GCA_022360355.1 Chlorobiales bacterium | reverse complement strand
GGCGCTCGGCCTCAACGGGGCGGAGATCGTGTTCAACCCGTCCGCGACGGTGGCGGGGCTCTCGGAGTACCTCTGGAAGCTCGAGCAGCCCGCCCACGCCGTCGCAAACCAGTACTTCCTCGGCGCCATCAACCGCGTCGGGCACGAGAAGCCCTGGGACATCGGCGAGTTCTACGGCACCTCGTACTTTGCCAACCCACGGGGACAGGTGATCGAGCAGGGACCGCGCAACGACGACGCCGTGGTGGTCAGCGACCTCGATCTCGACCTGATCCGCGAGGTACGCAACGTCTGGCAGTTCTACCGCGATCGCCGGCCCGAGACCTACAACGCCAGCGTAGCACCGTAAAAGGAGACAGCACTGATGCCAGAGCCTCGAGCAGCCACACCCCAGATGCCGGCCTGTCAACATCGCCCGGCACCGTATCGAGGACCGAGCCGCGAGGAGGTGCTGGCCACCCGCCGCCAGTACACCAACCCGGCCATCTTCACCTTCTACCAGGAGCCGCTGATGCTCGTCGAGGGGCACATGCAGTACCTCTTCGACGAGACCGGCCGTCGTTACCTGGATCTGTTTGCCGGCATCGTCACGGTCTCCTGTGGTCACTGCCATCCCACCGTCATGACAGCAATCCGCGAGCAGGTGGAGACCCTGCAGCACACCACCACGATCTACCTGCATCCCAACCTCGGGGCCTATGCCAAGGCCCTGGCGTCCAGGCTGCCGGACGGCATCGATGTCAGCTACTTCGTCAACAGCGGCAGTGATGCCAACGACCTGGCGATCCAGATGGCGCGGCTGTACACCGGCAGCTACGACGTGATTGCCGTGCGTAATGCCTACCATGGCGGCTCGCCCACGGCCCAGGGTCTGACCTCCCTGCACACCTGGAAGTACCCGTTACCCAACAGCGCCGGTGTGCACCACGTCCCCTGCCCCGATCCATACCGCAGCCACCTGGGCTGCGCCTCGCAGTCGGAGCTGGCCGAGCGCTGTGCCGAGGAGATCCGGGACCTGATC
>JAKSCY010000148.1 GCA_022360355.1 Chlorobiales bacterium | reverse complement strand
CGATTTGCAATATTTGTTTTATGAGTAAAGTTCAGAAAAAAAAACGTGTTCTCGCTATTACGCTTGGCTGCAAACTCAACTATGCGGAAACATCATCGATACTGGACGGTTTTGTTCGGGATGGCTGGGAGATAACGACCGGTGATGATAAACCTGACCTTGTCATTGTACATACATGTGCGGTTACCAGGCAGGCAGGGCAGAAGTCGAGGCGGCAGATAAGAAAAATGATAAAACAATATCCGCAAAGCAGGATAGCGGTAACGGGCTGCTATGCCCAGCTGGCCCCCGATAGTATAGAACGTATTGAAGGAGTTGATGTTATTCTTGGTTCAAAGGAAAAATTTATACTACAAAAGTATATAACAGGTTATAAGGAAACGTTATACAGGGAAGTTTCATCTCCTGGGACTATAAAAGAAGCTGTGCCTGCTCATTCTCTCGTATATGACAGGAAGTGGGGAAGGACACGCGCTTTTCTAAAAATCCAGGACGGATGTGATTACGGCTGTGCTTACTGCATTATCCCTTTTGCGCGGGGAAATTCACGCTCTGTACCTCTTCAAACAGTGCTGGCAGGTGCGGGGAAGCTTGCGGAAGCAGGGTATCATGAGATTGTGCTGACCGGTGTCAATATTGCCGATTACCGGAGTGAAGGAGCCACCATTGTCGAACTGTTGCAGGAACTCGAGGCGGTCGATGTGAGCAGGATCAGGATAAGCTCGATCGAGCCGGATGTACTCAGTGACAGGTTGATAGATGCGGTTGCTGTTTCGTCGAAGATCATGCCTCATTTTCATCTTCCTCTCCAGTCGGGTTCTGACGATATCCTTGACGCAATGTGTCGCCGGTACACATCAGCAGGTTACAGGCAGCGACTGCTGAAGGCAGTTGAGACAATACCGGATTGTGCTATCGGCGCCGATGTCATGGTCGGGTATCCGGGGGAGACCGAGGCTGATTTTCAGGCAACGTTCAAGTTGCTGGAGAGCCTTCCTGCCGCTTACCTGCATGTTTTTACCTGTTCTCTTCGGCCGGGGACAGCGCTTGCAGGACAGGTGTCGTCAGGAGTCCGCCAAAAGATTTCATCCCGGACATCACGAGCAAGGAGCCGTTTGCTTCTTGATCTCGCCGAAAGGAAACAGCGTGAGTTTACGCTGCAGTACACAGGGAAGACTCTCGATGTCCTTTTCGAAGAGTACAAGGCCGCAAAAGGAGGGGCGAGCATGATTGCCGGTTATTCCCGTAACTACATCAGGGTACAGCTTATAACGGAGACTCCAGGAGATGCTGTCGGTCTTGTCGGTAAAGAGAAAAAGGTTTATATCCAAAACATGAACGAAGATTTGATTTTAGAGGGCAGATTTGTAACTTAGAAGCCATTTTTGCCGGAATATCTCCTCATACCGGGAGAGTTTGTTTGTCTAATTTGTTAACCTGGCTAAATAATTACAGCAATGGCTATTAAATCCCGTATTCGCACCATACCCGACTACCCGAAGAAAGGTATCATGTTCCGCGACATCACGACACTTCTCAAGGACCCTGTAGGATTCAGGCTTGTTATCGACCAACTGACACAGCATTACATCGAAAACGGAGTGAAATTCGACATGATCGTCGGCATGGAGGCAAGAGGTTTTATTATAGGAGGAGCGCTTTCCTATACCTTGGGTAAGGGGTTTGTTCCAATCAGAAAGCCGGGTAAACTTCCGGGTGAAGTCGTCGATCAGGAATACCAGCTTGAATACGGGACCGATAAAGTGGAAATGCATATTGACGCTCTGGAAAAAGGTACCCGGATTCTTCTTGTTGATGACCTTCTTGCTACCGGAGGAACGGCTCTTGCCGGGGCGGCACTGGTTGAGAAAGTTGGTGGTGTAGTTGTCGAAATGGCGTTTATTGTCAACCTGCCTGATATCGGCGGTCAGAAAAAGCTCGAGAACAAAGGGTATAAGCTCTATTGCCTTACGGAGTTTGAAGGGGAATAAGAATATGGGAGACACGTTGTTGCGCTCTTTGTTTTTCATCGTTATTGCAATTGTCACGATATCTGTCGGTTTCAACGGTGTTCTGCATGCAAGCGAGGTTGCCAATGGTGTTGCAGCAGTTCATGCTGCCGAGGAGACTCACCACCTGCCGCCGGTCTGGATGGTTGTTCCTTTTGTTATCCTGCTGGTCATGATTGCAACCGGCCCGCTCTTTTATCACCATTTCTGGGAGCACCATTACCCGAAGATTGCAGTTGGTCTCGGGGCGATTGTTGCTTTTTTTTATGGTTTTTTCATGGATCACGGTACTCACGTATTATTGCATACCCTTGAAGAGTACATTTCTTTTATAGCTCTTATCGGATCGCTGTTTATTGTTTCCGGAGGAATTCTGATCAAGATTGGGACACGTGGAAGGCCTCTGGTTAACGGGGGGTTGCTCTTTTTCGGATCGGTTCTGGCCGATGTTATCGGTACAACCGGTGCTTCCATGCTTTTGATTCGCCCCTATATGCGTATCAACGAAGGGCGTCTCAAACCGTTTCATATTGTTTTCTTTATTTTCCTTGTAAGTAATATTGGTGGCGGGTTGACACCGATAGGCGATCCGCCTCTGTTCCTCGGTTTCCTCAAAGGCGTCCCGTTTTTCTGGATTCTGACCGAAATATGGCATATCTGGCTGGTTACTGTTGTTGTTCTGATAGCGCTCTTTATGATTTTCGATACTATGGTCGGTAAGGGAACCATTCCGAAGGATTTTGAAAGTCACACTGGAAAAGGTCTGGAAATTCAGGGCGCCAGGAGTTTTGTGTTTCTTGGTATAATCATTGCCTCCGTGTTTATGGATCCGGCGGTAATCCCGGGTTTTCCGAGCCTTCAGGAAATGCTTCACGTTCCATTCGGTATCCGTGAAGTTATCATGTTTACCGTTGCTGTCGCAGCTTTCAAAACCGCTGATGAGGATGCGATGAAAGGCAATGAGTTCAATTTTGAGCCCATCAAAGAAGTTTCTTTTCTTTTTATCGGCATTTTTGCGACCATGATTCCGGCCCTCGAACTTATCGGAGCCTATGCGCAAGCCCATGCAACGGAATTTTCCGTTTCCCGTTTTTACTGGCTCACCGGTTCTCTTTCGGGTGTGCTGGACAATGCCCCGACTTACCTGAACTTCCTTGCCGGCTCGATGGGGAAATTCGGCTCGGATATCGGGTCGGTTGATGCTGTGCGAAGTTTTGCCGATGGCATCCCGTCTCCGGTTCCTTCCGATGTGCCGTCGGATATTTACCTTCTTGCCATATCAGTTGCGGCGGTGTTTTTCGGTGCCATAACCTACATCGGCAATGCTCCGAACTTTATGGTTAAAAATATCGCCGAGCAGGCTGATGTTGATGTTCCGGGTTTTGTTGAATATGTGTATAAGTACTCGCTGCCGATACTGGTTCCGGTATTTGCAGTGATATGGTTTGTGTTTTTTAATTTGTAGCAAGCACAGGTTGCAGGGGATGGATAGAAACGATCAACTCAGGGGATTGACATAATGAAAGGATTTGTCCAGGCAATACAGGAAGGGGAGAAGGGAATGGTGTTCAGAAACTCGGTTTTTCTTCCGTTTCACTTCGAACTGCTCAGTGTATGGATTGGCAAGGAAATGTCTCTCCTTGCGGTACCTGACCTGTTAACCGACTTTTGCGAAGGCAATGCGGAACTGGCGGTTCGCGAAGGGGAGCAATATACAAACTTGGTTTTCAGAAAAAGTGGCGACCTTCGCAAGGAACTCGGCCGATGCAAAGGCCATATCATTCTGCATGCCGCGGAAAAAGGGGCGGATATCTTCAAGGAAGAAAACAGGCATTATATCAAGATATGTTTTGCCAACAAGCACAATCTTGAGCTTGAACTGGAGGAAGATCCGTTTTATCTGTAAGAGCCGCGAGGGGAAATTGCTCCAGTAGGGAGTACCGGGCGCTCTGTGTTTTTTATGTGAGCAGTATAGCCTTACCCTTATGTTCAGCACGTTGAGCTTGCCGGTATCCCGGTAGTCACAATTAGTCTACAAATCAACGGTTGAGCTTGCCGGTTTTCAGCCTCGTTATACCTTGAGACTTTGGCTCACTGCGTGCTTGAACTCTTTGGAGATCTTGAACGTCGGGACGTTTTTTGCGTTTACCGACACCTTCTCACCTGTTCTGGGGTTGCGTGCCAGCCGCTGGTTTTTATAGCGGATATTGAAGGAACCGAATCCTCTGATCTCTATTCTTTTTCCGGTCTTCAACGAATCAATGATGCTTTCGAAAAGGCAGTCAACCACCGATTCGGTTTCATGCTTGGTCAGCCCTGTCCTGTGAGAGATGGTATTAACAAGATCTGCTTTTGTCGTTGTGTTTCCCATAGTGCTTAAGTTCTAAGGTTAGATAACGTTACCAACAATTATTGTAACCACATTCTTACCGCAACAATTCCTATAAACACTGCAAAAATTTTACGAAGCATCTCATGAGTCAGAGATGTTGCGATTTTCGCGCCGAGAAACGCTCCGGCGAAAAGGCCGACAGCGATAACGATTCCAAACCAGATATGCTCCGTTGTTATTTTTCCTGCCCTGTAATACTCGAGTACACCCAGGAGCCCTACAGGGAGAAGCAATGCGACCAGGGAGGTGGCGTTTGCGGTATGTTGAGAAAAGCCCATGATCAGCACAAGTACAGGGACAATGATAAGGCCACCGCCTATACCGAACATGCCGGAAAAAACTCCTGCGGCTACCCCCGTAAGCAACATCCAGAAAATCTGCATGACAGGCTTCTCCAGGAAATGGGTTATGAAAGGGCTACAGCACCGCCGCCTGCCTCGATAATGGCGTCGATCTCATCGCCGTTCAATATTTCTTTTTCAATCAGCGCATCGGCAAGTGCGTGCAGAAGGTTCTTTTTCTCGCTAAGTATGCGCTTTGCATTTTCCATGCATTCCATGACGATATTGCGAACCTCTACGTCGATCTGAAGGGCTGTTTCCTCACTGTATTCGCGAACATGAGAGTAATCCTTACCCAGGAATACCTCTTTATGGCCGTTACCGTAATTGATCGGTCCCAGTTTTTCACTCATGCCCCAGTTTCGTACCATTTTCCGTGCGATTTCGGTAGCCCTTTCAATATCATTTTCCGCGCCTGTGCTGGTCTGGTTGAATATCAGCTTTTCTGCAGCTCTTCCGCCCAGTGCGTAGGTGATCATTGCAATCAGGTTGTCCCTGTCTTGTGTATACCGGTCTTCTTCGGGCAGGTAAGCCGTCTGGCCCAGCGAACGGCCCCTCGGTATGATGGTTACCTTGTGAATAGGATCAGAGCCTTTGGTGAATTTTGCCACCAGAACATGGCCGGACTCATGATACGCGGTGATTTTTTTCTGTTCGTCGGAAATGTACATGCTTTTTCGCTCGGGGCCCATCAGAATTTTATCCCTGGCCTCTTCGAAATTATCCAGCGAGATATCCTTGCGTTCCTCACGGGATGCCAACAGAGCAGCTTCGTTAATGAGATTTGCAAGGTCGGCCCCGGAAAAGCCGGGAGTGCTCTGTGCTATTTTTTCGATTTCCACATCTCCTGCAAGGGGCGTCTTGCGGGAATGGATTTTCAGTATATTTACTCTTCCGCGAATGTCCGGTTTGTCGATTGTTATCTGACGGTCGAACCTCCCCGGCCTGAGAAGGGCTGTATCGAGAACATCAGGACGGTTTGTCGCAGCGATAAGAATAACATTATCCTTGGTTGTGAACCCGTCCATTTCGACAAGAAGCTGGTTCAGCGTTTGCTCGCGTTCATCATGGCCACCGCCAAGTCCCGCTCCGCGGCTCCGGCCAACAGCATCGATCTCATCAATGAAAACGATGCACGGTGCGTTTTTCTTCGCCGTCTCGAACAGGTCGCGTACTCTTGCCGCGCCGACGCCGACAAACATCTCTACAAAGTCAGCTCCCGATATAGAAAAAAACGGGACTTTCGCTTCGCCTGCAATAGCTTTGGCAAGCAGTGTTTTGCCGGTTCCGGGAGGGCCGAGAAGGAGAACCCCTTTGGGAATTTTGCCTCCGATTTGCTGAAACTTTTCGGGGCTCATCAAAAACTCGACAGTCTCCTTGAGTTCTTCTACTGCTTCGTCGACGCCGGCAACATCTTCAAAAGTTACCTTGACGTCGAAGTCACTCATCAGTTTCGCACGGCTTTTGCCGAAAGCGAAAATATTTTTCTGAACGCCGCCGTTCTGCATGGACATGCGCCGGAAAATGAAAAAGTAAATCGCGGCAAATATCAGCCAGGGGGCAAGCAGTATAAGGAAGTTGTTGAGGTCATTCGAGCCTTCCCGTACCTTTACTTCAATACCCTTTTCCGCGAGAAGGTCGGCCTGTTCTATTGAAAACCCGGGAACTCTGGTGGAGAACCGGTCAACCTGACCCGTAGAACCGTCAACGAGCTGGAGGGTTACGGGACTTTTCAGCACACCTCTCAATACTGCGGATTTGTCCGGTGCGGTCTCAACCGTGAGTGATACGATCCGGTCCTGTCCAAGGACTTTACGGTACTCGTTGTAAGTTATTTCCCTCGAATCATCCTGCACAAAGAATCTCTGGAACACGAATATGAACACCAGAAACAACATTATATAGATCAATATCTTAGGGAACCGGTCTTTTGGCACTTCTCCATTTCCTCCGCCTCCGAACCATCCTCCTGAGTCGGGGTTCTGGTCTTTTACCGGTCTGAATTTGTTTGGCGTCTGGCTTCTTTTCCCTTCTTTATCGGCCATTTGTATGGGTCTTCTTTTGATGATTCAAGGTAACTTGCCTTTTTTAAAGTAATTAAAAGTAAAACTATAAGGGCAGATTAAAAGTTTAACACAACGGCAGGTTTTAGCATTAAAGCTGAGCAGCAGGGTCGAAGGATGCATGTTTTTCAAGTGGGCGGGGGGAAACGAACGGCGGTCGGGTAACAGGCTGCAGCTATAGGAATAACAGGGACTTTTTTTTAAATTCATTGCCTTTACATACACCTGAAAAGTGCACAAGATTTCAGTCAATATCCCATAGTTTATTATGCAAGCAACTCCAGGTCAGCGGGTAAGAACGAGATTTGCTCCATCACCTACAGGACACCTCCATGTAGGGGGATTGCGCACAGCCCTCTATAATTATCTTTACGCGAAAAACATGAACGGTGATTTCATTGTACGGATTGAAGACACCGATCAGGCGAGAAGAGTGGAAGGTGCCGATAAAAGTTTGCTGAAAACTCTTGAAATGACGGGCATTGTTCCCGATGAAAGCTTCATGCACGGCGGTAATTTCGGTCCATACGTTCAGTCCGAAAGACTTGAGATATACCGTAAATACTGCCTGCAACTCCTCGAACGGAAAAATGCATACTACTGTTTTTCAACAGCAGAAGAGCTTGAAAAGAACAGAAAGCTTCAGATGAAACAAGGTATGCAGCCGAAGTATAACCGCAAGTGGCTTCCCGAAGATATGGGAGGGTCCATGCCGGAAGGCGAGATCGGAAAAAAACTTGAAGAAGGGGTCCCGTATGTTATTCGTATGAGGGTGCCGGACTATATTTCCATCATGTTCGAAGATATGGTTCGCGGCCCCGTGGAGTTTGATTCGGCAACTGTTGACGATCAGGTGCTGATGAAATCAGACGGCTTTCCGACCTATCATTTTGCCAGCGTGGTTGATGATCATCTTATGGAGATCAGTCATGTCATTCGGGGAGAGGAGTGGCTTTCTTCGATGCCGAAACACCTTTTGCTGTATGAGTTTTTCGGATGGGAACCGCCGAAAGTTGCCCATTTGCCTCTGCTTCTCAATCCGGATCGTTCGAAACTCAGCAAACGCCAGGGGGATGTTGCCGCAGAGGACTTTATCAATAAGGGATACAGCCCTGAGGCCATCGTCAACTTTGTGGCACTCCTCGGATGGAATGAAGGGGAGGGCTGTGAGAGGGAAGTGTACAGCCTGGATGAACTCAAGGAGAAGTTCAGTCTTGAGAGGGTTGGAAAGGCTGGATCGGTGTTTAATGTAGAGAAACTCGGGTGGCTTGAGAAACAATATATTAAAGGCCGTTCCCGGGAAGCGATCATCAGCGTGATCAAGCCCCTCCTTTATGAGGAGCTTGAGAAAAAAAACACCGACATGGACGTCGATCGTATTGCAGGCGATGAGTACCTCGGTCAGGTTATTGAGCTCATGCGCGAACGGGTAAGCTTTGAGCATGAGTTCATTACCTTTTCAAACTATTTCTTTTTCGATCCCGAAAAGTACGAAGAAAAGGCCGTCAAAAAACGATGGGTAGCCGATACCAACGAGGTCGTCGGTGAGTTTATTACGGTACTTGAAGAAACCGGCGATTTCAGTGCCGACAGCCTCGAGGCGACCCTCAAGGATTTCGTTGCACCTCGGGGGAAAAAACCTGCGTTCCTGATCCACCCGGTCAGAATACTTGTCTCCGGTGTAGGGTTTGGCCCCAGCCTGTACCATATGCTTGAAGTCCTGGGAAAGGAGACCGTTCTTCGGCGGCTCAGAAAAGGGATTGAGAGAGTCAGCCCCTTCAGTTCATGATGTCCTGGTTTTTTGTTATTCTGTGCTTAGTGACGGTGCTTAAGGACGACAATAATACCTGTTTATTATGATACGCAAGGAAAGCTTTCTCCTGCAGACTGTCGGGGGTGAAAACCTTCTCGTTCCCGTCGGTGCCCAGGTTATGGATACCAACGGGATCATTACGTTGAATGAGACCGCAGCATTTATCTGGGACTTGCTTGAAAAGGATTGTACCATAGACGACCTTGCCGCTGCTATTGCAGACAGGTTTGAGGTTACTATGGAGCAGGCTGTTTCAGATGTGAGGTCTTTTGTCGATAAACTGGATCAAAACGGTCTGCTGGAATGAGCAAGCTTACTGATGATTATGGTACATTTGTAAGTAAACTTCAGAGAATTGCTGCAGAACGCTGCCAGCCGTTGAGCGGTACTTTTGAACTGACCGGTCGCTGCAACCATGCTTGTTCCATGTGCTACATCTCCAGGCCGGTTTCCGATTCTGCTGCGATAGTTAGAGAGCTTTCTGCAGATATATGGATTGAAATCGCCAGACAGGCAAAAGACGAGGGGATGCTTTTTCTGCTTCTGACGGGCGGAGAAATATTTGTTCTCCCGGACTTTTTTGAGATATACAGGCCGCTTACGGGAATGGGGTTTCTTATCTCTCTCTATACTAACGCTACACTGGTTACAGACTCCATTGCCGACAAGCTTGCCGAGACTCCACCTCATCGTATCGAGGTATCATTGTATGGAGCAAATACCCGTACTTATGAAACCGTTACCCGTGTTCCTGGTAGTTTTAAGCGATGCATGAAAGGAATCGAAGCTCTTGTCAAAAGGGACATCAATGTTGGCCTGAAGGCCACGATTACCCGGCAAAACGTTGATGAACTTGACGCTATGCAGAAAATGGCAAGGCATTGGGGTTTGCCGTTCACTGCATCCTGGCTTCTTACCAGAAGGGCTGACGGTATGCCTTCTGAGATTGAAGAGTGTCGTTTGACCCCTTCTGAAGCAATTGCGATCGAGGCGTCCGATCCATATGCAGTTGAGGAGTGGTGCGGCGGTGGAGTGGTTTCAAAAACCGACAATTTTTACTGCCAGGCCGGTAGGGCATCGTTTGTCATTGATTTCACCGGGGCCATGAATGTCTGTTCGGACTTTCCTGCTCCAGGAGCAAAAGTTCCTGACATCGGTTTCAGGAAGGCCTGGGAAGAGTTACGGCGTTTTGTCGAGGGTGCGCCAAAACTTTCAGCAGAATGCCTTGACTGTGATGTCATAAAGTATTGCGCCATTTGTCCTGCCTGGTCGTATCTTGAGAACGGAAAAATGGCGGGCAGTGTAGACTATCTTTGCAGCATCGCACACGAAAGGAAAAAACGATATGAGTCCCAAAAATAGCTCAATCTACTTGTCCATAGCGGATATTCAGATTGATCTGAAGAGTCCGCTCTCTTCTGCTGAACTGCGCATCGACGGCTTGCTTGAGCCGTTTTTCGGTAAATCACAGAATCCTGCGGGCAGGATTTTGCTGGAGTGGGAGGAAAGCTCCGAAATTCTCCAAGGGGAGGGGGAGCTTGTCTATGATCCGGGTGTTATCTGGAGAATGTTCAAAAATGGTGAAACATGGTGTGCTGAGATCAGCTATGCTGATCGGACTGCAGCTTGCAGGAAAGAGGAGGTCAGGTGTCTTCTTTTCGCTAACAATGCGTGGGACCGTGTGACATTGACGGAAAGGCGTTTCGGGCATGGTTGGCACAGTCTTCTGGCTCTCGGGGCAGGAGAACTGATGGTCCGCTCAGCGATGGTACTTTCAGATGGGATTGTTCTTCATGCTGCGGGTATCGATGACAATGGTCATGGTATTGTTTTTTCAGGGCATTCGGGAGCAGGAAAAAGCACTCAGCTTGATTTTTGGATTCATGAGCCGGGGGTGATTCCCATGACAGACGACAGGGTTGCTATCCGTACTTTGGGGAAGGGAGGCGCAGTATGCTACGGGACTCCCTGGGGAGGAATGCCTCACATCGCTTCCAATCATTCTGTCCCGCTCAAAGCCCTCATCCTTCTCGAACAGGACGTCGAAAACAGGATGACACTTCTTTCACCGGAAAAAGCTGCAGCTATGCTTGCCTGCAGGGCGTTTTTGCCATACTGGGACAGATCGCTTATGCAGCGTGCTTTTTCGAATCTGGACAGGTTAGTGAAAAATACACCAGTATACCTGTTGCGATGTCGGGCGGAGCCTTCTGTTGTTGACTTTGTTCGTTCAGTTTTATGATCGTTGCAGGTAAAGATTTTATGCCCATTGTTGCAGATGCACTGATGAGGAATCAGCAGGTGCGGATGACAGCAAACGGAAGCAGTATGACGCCCTTTATATACGATGGTGATACTGTGGAACTTGAACCTCTGCATTCCAGCCCTGAGCGGGGTTCGATTGTTCTTGCAGCGTCTCGGCATGATCAGTTTGTCATGCACAGGGTTGTGAGAAAACGCAAAGGTATTGTCTATCTTCGAGGCGACTTCCACTTTATTTTTGATTGTGAGGGGCCTTTCAGCGAAAAAGATATCATTGGAAAGGTTGTATGTTCAAGGCACAGGAAACAGGTGCGTGTTCACAATGAAGGATTATGGAAAACAGCCGGGCTGGTATGGATGCTGCTTTGTCCCCTGGGAACGCTGCTCTACCGCCTGGCTGTTTTTCTGCGTTCATTTATGCGAAGGATCGTCAGGTCTTCAACCGTTTGAATAACAGGGAAATCCGGATATTTGCGGTACATGACCCCCCGATTAGCTGAAAAATTACAAATAACAAATTCAATGAGGCGGGACTCTGCATGGTAGATTTTTCGGCCCTGCGATTCAGGATAAAAACAGTTCTTCAACTGAACCGAAGCCTGAGCATAGTGTGGCGATATGCTGCCGGCTGGACGGCAGTCAATGCCTTCCTTGTTTTTGTGCAGGGGCTGTTCCCTGTCGCGACATTTTATCTGATGAAACAGATTGTCGATACAGCATCGGCTGTTCTTGGTTCTTCAGGACAGGAAAGTCAAAACTATTCACTGCTTTTTGTCTGGGTGGGTCTTGCTGCTGTTGTCGCGCTTTGTGCCGCGTTGTCGCGCTCATTGGGGGAATATACCAGTACCGCACAGTCGTTGATCCTTTCGGACAGGGTTGCGGACATGCTCCATGAAAAATCACATGTTGTTGATCTTGCGTACTATGAGGACCCTTCTTACTACGATACACTTCACAGGGCACAAGAGGAGGCGCCGCTCCGTTTACCCCGCATTGTTGACGGGTTGATAGAAATTGCCCGCAGCATCACAGCGCTTCTCGGTGTTGTTATCCTGCTGTTTTCGTTCAATGGTTTTCTTGTCCTTGCATTGTTGCTGGCAACGATACCTGTTGCCGTTATTCGTATCCTCTATTCTCAGAAGTCCTATGAACTCGACAAATCACAGACAGAATCAGAGAGACGGGCATGGTATTATCATAGTGTTCTGACGGATATGGCAGAAGCAAAAGAGTTGCGGGTGTTCAACCTCGGCAACCTGTTCCGTGAACGGTTTCAGTTACTGAAAAAGATCATGCGGGAACAGCGTCTTGATCTTCTCCGATCGAGAGCTGTTATGGACATGATTTCTCAATTGCTGGTAGTAATGGTTTTGTTTGGTTCTGTTGTCTGGATTGTGTCCATGACCGTCAAGGGACAATCGACACTTGGTGAACTCGTGGCGTTTTATCTTGCTTTCCAGGGAGGATTGAGCTACATGCAGTCTTTGTTTTATGCATTTGCCGAGTTATATGAGGACAATCTGTTTTTGTCGAATCTTCATGAATTTGTTGGGATACAACCTGAAATCACAAAACCTTCAAGCCCCGTACCCGTACCTGACAAGGTTAAAACAGGAATTGAATGCAAGGGGCTTGAATTTACTTATCCCGGCAGTACAAGTCCTGCAATCAAGGGTATAGACCTGACTCTTTCACCAGGCGAAGTGATTGCGCTGGTAGGTGATAACGGCTCAGGAAAAACAACCATCGTTAAGCTTCTCTGCAGGTTATATGATCCGACTGCAGGAAAAATAACAGTAGACAATATCGACCTTCGGAAGTTTGATCCTGTCGAATGGCGAAAAAGGGTGAGTGTGGTCTTTCAGGATTACGCGCACTATGCTTTGACTGTGCGGGAGAATATCTGGCTTGGAAATATAGCTGTACCGCCGGATGAAGAAAGTATAAAAAAAGTTGCTCATCATTGCGGAGCTGCATCTTTTATAGAAAAACTTCCGGATGCGTACAACACCGAGCTGGGCAGGTGGTTTACCGATGGACATGAGCTGAGTATTGGAGAATGGCAGAAAATCGCTCTTGCCAGAACTTTCTGGCGGGATGCCGATATCTTCATTTTCGACGAGCCAAGCAGCTCTCTGGACCCGATAGCTGAAGAGCAGCTTTTACAAAATTTTCGCACTCTGCTCGCAGAGAGAAGTGCAATTCTCATCAGCCATCGTTTTTCAACAATACAAATGGCCGACTGTATTTATGTTGTAAAAGAAGGACAAATAGTTGAGAAAGGAAAACACGATGATCTGGTGAAGAAAAAGGGACATTATGCCGAGCTTTACCATGCCCAGGCAAAACACTATCGATCACAAGGGAGGACAGGATGAACGAGATGAAAATTCGTACAATTCTGCTCGATCTTCTCCGTTCTTCAGACGTGTCCTTTACTTCCGCCCTGAGGGAATGTTCAGGGGAGGACTGGGAGCAGCTGGTCAGGGAGACGAACACGCACGGCATAACGCCGTTGTTCTATAAGAGCGTTCAAACTTCCGGGATCTCTGTGCCTGAAGAGGCCAGGAAGAAAATGCATGCTGCGTATCTCAGAGCAGCTGAACAGAATATTCGTCGTTATCACTGTCTTGGCAAAGTATTCGCTGTGTGTGATGGTGCCGGTATACCGGTTATTCCCCTGAAAGGGATGTATCTTGCTCAGCATGTTTATCAGGATATCGCTCTTCGTGAAATGAGCGATGTGGATGTCCTGGTCAGAAAAAAAGACCTGGATGCTTTTGAAAGCATCCTTGCGGCATCAGGTTTTATGCCTATGCAGCAAAACAAGATTCCTTTTCTTGAGAGGGGGCATCATCTGCGTTATGTCATCGATGAAAGCGGGCTGCTGGTAGAGGTTCACTGGGATCTTATGGATCCGGGAGATGATGTGCAAATTGATATTGAAGCACTATGGGAAAGATCAAAGCCGCTTGGTTATCCAGGGGGATGTATTCGGGCGCTTTCACCTGAAGATCTGCTGCTCCATTTATGTGTTCACCTTGCTAATCATACTTTCTGTCTTGGTCTGCGGGGGTTGTACGATCTTGCAATGACAGTACATGTCTTTATGAATGTCATGGATTGGAACAAGCTTTATGACATTGCGGTTACCTGGAATGCTGTAAGGGCACTGTATGTGAATCTGCAGTTGATTGCCGGCTTACTCGATGTGCAGGTATCGAAAGAATACCTTGAGCGGGTAAAGCCCCGGGATTTTGAGGAGCAATACATGGAAATATCCAGAGAGCTTGTCTTTGCGTCCTACGAGCCCAACAATCCGGTTTTTTCAATCATGTCGGAGGAAGACGGCGGGCAAAAAGCGGGGTTTATGCTCAAGGCGCTTTTCCCGTCGCCGCGTACCATTGCATTGAAATACCCATCGGTAAAAAACCGTTTCCAGGTACTATTGAGCTATCCCCTGTATTATAAAGACAGGATGAAAAAATACTGGGATGTTGCATGGCGGCTTTTTCTTGGCAGCCGGCAGACAGTTGCAGAAAAGGAACAGCACAGGAAAATCAAGGAGGTCAAGAAATGGCTCTTGTCCGGATAGCGGCCGTTGAGAACGGTGTGTTTTTTTTGTGGTTATGCTTGCATGATAATGGGTATCTTTTTTACATTAAGTTAGTTATATATCGGTAATCGTTTCTTCGATCTTTTAAAGCATGTTCATATGGCACAGCAAAACATGAAAAACAACGGACAAAAGCTTCCTTATCAGTCTCCGGAGCTTCAGGTAGTGTCGGTCCGTATTGAGGAGCGCCTGCTTTCCTGCGGGAGAAGGCGAATGCGCCGCAACATGATGCGCGGAAGGCGTAGACGCCCCAATGTGGTTCCTGTAGGCAAGATGTCTTAATCGCCGCAAAAAATCCCCCCCATTATTACTTTCTTCTTGAGAGAGGCTGTTTTTTTTATGCTTTTTCCTGAATATCGGTGTAGGATAAAACACGTCGCATGTTTTCGAAAGACGCAAGGATTTTTCTTTTTGCATAATTCATCTCTATCCTTATATTTGCAGTCACGTTTTAAGGACAGATAGCTCAGTTGGTAGAGCAAAGGACTGAAAATCCTTGTGTCGGGGGTTCGATTCCCTCTCTGTCCACCAGGCAATTTCGACGGAAACCCCTCTGCTGATATCGTGCAGCTTTCTCATTTCTTCCTTATTTTCCCGCCTACAACACCATACAGGCAGAACAGGCAGGACGTTTTCATTCAAAGTGGTAGCGTTGATCAAGCAGCCACCGCAATTTGAAACGCTCAACTCAGGCATGAATATTTCCACAGAATTAGATCGGGATATCTGGCATAATCTTCAGGAGCCCGGTTCCTATGAGTGGTGGTATTTCGATGCCGAAGATGAGGAGCAGGGTTTGTCGCTTGTCTGTATCTGGTTTGCCGGATTTGCATTTTCCCCCTACTACATGGAGCACTATCTGGACTGGAGGCGAAAAAAGGGCTTCAATCCGCCGAAAGCGCTCGATTACTCAGGGTTCAGCTTTCAACTTTATGAAAACGGCCGCGAAACCGTCAACTTCATCAAGGAAGGTCCCTCATCGCTGTTTGAAAGTACCGGTAGTGATATAGATGTACGTTTTGAGAAAAACCGCTTCTATTACGACCGGCAGCAGCAGTCTTATGTCCTCGACATAGCGTTTGATTATCCGGCACGTCGTCAGAGGATTACCGCCCGGCTGCTGTTTAATGTCAGACATCGCTATGCCTACAGGAAATGCGACAATAACAATCACGGAAAGGTGCCGCGTCATGAATGGTTGCTTACTCTTCCCAGGGCGGATGTCTCGGGTTTGGTGACTGTTGAAGATACGCTGAAAAAAAAGAGCCGTACGCTCGATTTATGTGCGAGGGGGTATCATGACCACAATCTTGGCGCAATGCCTGTGCATGAGTACATCGACACGTGGTACTGGGGGCGTGCATTTTCCGACAAATATGATCTTGTCTACTATATGATTTTTTTCAGAAACTCCGGTTACAGGCCGCTTGCACTCTGTATGCTGCATGATAACAACAGCAGGGAACTTATGGTGCATGAAGGGCTTCAGATTCGGGCATCGGGCTTGCGGCGCGGCCTGTTTGCCCCGGTTCACAGCCGGATTCTGAGTTTTTCAAGAAATGATTTTCGTGTTGATATTCAGCAGAAACAGGTTCTTGATTCAGGCCCGTTTTACCTGCGATACAGCTCGAATATCGGGTTTCACAAAGATGGTCGGGAACATGCCGATCTCAGGGGAATCTCGGAATTTCTCAGTCCAGGACGTTTGAAGCTCCCGGTACTGAGATTTTTTACCCGTTGCAGGATTTGGCGGTACGGGACGAAGTCGGAAATGTACGACAGGTATAATTTTGTGAAAACCTGTTTGCACTGGTTTAAACGCTGAAAAATTTTTAAATTCGACCTCGCCTGCGGGGCACCTTACTCCGCAGCCAAAGGCACAGGACAGCTCCGGCCTGCCGGAGAAGGCGCAGAATGTTTGCACGCTAATACAAGGGTTGACTCTGAAAATGCTTGTCTCGGAGGACCTGCAAGTCATAAAAAAGGAGATAGATAGTAATGGCACAAAACAGTAATTTCAAAAGCCCTGAAAGACTGGATACGCTTCAGGGAGGTACTGCCGGCCACTCTTCCGGGTCTGTTCCCGGAGGCAAAACAAGGGGAGCATCCCTTGAGGGTGTCGATTTTGAGCGCCGCAACTTCCTCGGCAAGGCTGTAGGAGGGGTTGGAGCTGTTGTGGCAGCAGGTGCGCTTTATCCGGTGGTTAAATATATTATCCCGCCTGCCGAGGAAGAAGTGAAAGAGCAGGACGAGATAGTCGTTGGCAAAGCTTCAGAGGTTCCTCCAGACAGTGGTAAAATTTTTCAATTCAACAAAGACAAGGTCATCGTTGTCAACAACGGCGGAAAGCTCAGCGCGGTCAGCGCTGTCTGTACCCACCTTGGCTGCCTTGTTCAGTGGAAAGCCGATGAAGATATTATTTACTGTGCATGTCACGGTGCCAGATACGAAGACAACGGCAAGATCATTTCCGGTCCTCAGCCTTTGCCTTTGGCTCCTTACAACGTCAGGGTGGATGGTGACAATCTGGTAATTTCAAAAGCGTAATTTAAACTACTTGAATAACAAGGGAGTCAAGAAATATGGCTGAAGAAAACAACAATAAACAAGCGGCGGCATCGAAACCGTCGTCCGCAGGAAAGCCAAAACCGCCGGCTGCCAAATCCTCAGCTCCAGGCAAGG
Organism: Chlorobiales bacterium; assembly: GCA_022360355.1. Classification (GTDB taxonomy): domain Bacteria; phylum Bacteroidota; class Chlorobiia; order Chlorobiales; family Chlorobiaceae; genus Prosthecochloris. Next base: position 5,213 of record JAKSCY010000148.1, on the reverse strand, counting down.
CGAAACCGTCTGCCGCCAAATCCGGTGCGCCGGCAAAGCCCGTGCCGGCAAAAGAAAGTTCTGTTAAAAAAGGGGTTTACAAGCCCGCTGAAGTGCGTGCTGAAGCAGATCCATTCAAAGACAGCAAAACAGGCGCTGTCGGAAGCTGGTTTCAGGAACGTTTCAATGTGCTGGTTCCGGTTATCGATTACATGAAGAAAAAAGAAGTGCCGCAGCACCGTCTTTCTTTCTGGTATTACTTTGGCGGTCTGACGCTGTTTTTCTTTGCCATTCAGATCATTACCGGGCTGCTTCTTCTTCTCTACTACAGACCGACTGAAGCAGAAGCATTTGCACGTTTCGTGTACATACAGACCGAAGTGCCTTTTGGCTGGCTTATTCGCCAGATACACGCATGGTCGGCCAACCTGATGGTTCTCATGGCATTTATCCACATGTTCAGCACCTTCTTCATGAAAGCATACCGTAAGCCGCGCGAACTCATGTGGGTCAGCGGTTTCGTGCTTCTTGTATTGACGCTTGGTTTCGGATTCACCGGTTATTTGCTTCCCTGGAACGAGCTTGCATACTTCGCTACACAGATCGGTACCGAAGTGCCTAAAGTTGCACCGGGCGGAGAGTTCATTGTGAAACTGCTTCGCGGTGGTGAGGAAGTCGGAGGCGAGACACTTACCCGTATGTTTGCCATGCATGTCGTGTTGTTGCCGGGACTTGTCATGCTTGTGCTTTCTGCGCATCTCATGCTCGTTCAGGTTCTGGGTGCTTCAGTGCCGATCGGTTACAAGGAGGCCGGATTGGTCAAAGGTTACGAAAAGTTTTTCCCGAACTTCCTTGCTAAAGACGGCATCGGCTGGCTGATCGGTTTTGGTCTGCTGATCTATCTTGCAGTCATGTTCCCCTGGGAAATCGGTGTCAAGGCAGATCCGCTTGCTGCGGCTCCTGATGGTATAAAACCGGAATGGTACTTCTGGGCACAGTTCCAGCTTCTCAAGGATCTGAAATTCGAAGGTGGCGAACTGCTTGCCATTGTTATTTTCACAATCGGTGCACTTGTCTGGATACTTGTCCCTTTCATGGACAAACAGGCGTCGAGAGAAGAGAGGAGCCCGCTTTTTACCCTCCTGGGACTCCTTGTGCTTGCTTTCATGCTTATCGGAACGTACAGGGTTTATCTGGACTACGGTTGGTAGGAAGCCCATTTTGTTTACAGATGAAAAACGCCTGGGGTTGCCGGGCGTTTTTGCTTTTTTTTCTTTTGTCTCCCCGCCGAGTGCTCATTGATTCCTTACGTTTTTCAAAAACGTCTCGGTTTCATATCCTGCTATGAAAGCATCTTCACGGATATGTTTCAGTGCGTCGATCCATTCGCCAAGCACTTTTTTCCCAAAGGGTTTCGACTTTTTCTTCTGCTCGGGCCAGGTGTGCATCAGGGTAACAGCGCACAGCCAGGAAGCGGTCATGGCAAAGCGTGATTCTTTGAACCAGCGCTTGTTATACTGCTCCTGTACCGAAAGAAATATCTCTGCGTGTGCCATGCCATTTTTTTCCAGAAGCCTGCCAAGCTGGTCTGCCAGGTATTTTTCAGGACGCATCACCGTCGCAACGGGCATTTTCAATGAAAGCAAACAACCGAAAAGATCGGTCAACTGTTCAACGGGCAGGTTCTGCAGTCTGTTGTTTTTCCGTAACACTCCGGTCAGCGGTTTGGCAAGCAGCAGGTCGTCGAGTATTCCCTCTTTCAGCATGCTGTTTTCCTGAAGAAGCTGTTCCAGTGACTCTATGGTGGTCCATACCAGGGCCAGATGGCTGAAGCTGGTGTGCTGTGGATCGCCGATGCCGAGAGTGTTGCGCAGCTCAGCCGCCTCGTTCATGTCTGCAAGCATGGTTGCCAGTACAGCAGCCCGTTCGAAACGGGTACAGGCCTCTTTTGCAAGATGATCGGATATGGTTATCTCCTGTTCTGTCAGCACTCCGTATTCCCCGGCGACCTGTTGCAGCAGGTCGGACAGCGATTTTTCCAGCAGCTTCCGCCGGTGTGCATCACTCGATGTTTCGTCGAGCAGCAGGTCAAGATTGGACTGAGAACAGAAACGGGTGACTCTGTCATGCATCGGTGCGAGGCTCATTTCAAGAACAGCCGTATCGATCGACGGCAAACCTGTGCCGTTCAGGTCGCGGCACAAACGGTCATAGGGCATCAGTCTGGAAGGACTGACTTCCCTGAAGTCAAGGAATACATTGTACTGGTAACCGCCGAGGATAAAGTGAAGCCCCTGCTCGCGGAGTTCACGCACTGGCCGGATATATTCGGTGTTCGAAACATGGTCCCGGAAAATTACAAAGGTGTCGTTACTATGGCTCAGTCCCAGGCCGTCGCACAGAGAACGTTGTTCTATGCCGTTTTCTGTTTTAAATCCAACCGAAGTGTTTGCATGGCCCATAGCCTGTTCCCAGGCGTTGTTGTATGCTATCAATGTTCGTTCGTCACCTGACCGGTTGGAGTAGCAGAAAACATTCTCATTCACCGAGCCATCATCTGCATACACATCATACAGGAAGAAGTGTTGTACATCCGCAAAGAGATAACGTTTTTTCAGAAGAGGGAATACCTCCCTTTCGTGTCTTCTTATAAGATCCTCGTCAGGGCGCTCGTCAAGATATGCACGTGCATACTCCATACCGTATTTTTCACTGAATCCCTCAATCTGCCCGTGTCCGAACATCGGCAGACCAGGCATGGTCGCCATCATCACGCACACACCGAAATACTTGTCTCCCTTGCCGAACTGTTCGACCGCCGTATCCTCGTCGGGGTTGTTCATGAAATTCACATACCTTTTCAGAATTCCGGCGTCAAATTCCAGGGTGTTTTTGATCAGGTAGCGATAGCCCGCATTGTCCTCTTTTTTCAACATGTGCATAAAGGCACTGTTATACACCCGATGCATACCGAGTGTCCGGACAAAGTATCCTTCAAGCATCCAGAACGCTTCGGCAAGCAGCAATGTGTCCGGTGCTTCTGCATGGATGCGGTCGACAACTTCACGCCAGAACTCTTCCGGAATGAACTTGTTGAAATCATCCATGCTCATCGCGCTGGAACTTCTCGACGGTATGCCGGCTGTGTGGCCCGGCAGGGGATACCATAGCCGCTGGATATGTTTTTTTACAAGAACCATCGCCGCGTCGAAGCGGATAACCTGAAACATCCGTGCCACATGAAGGATCTGCCGGATAACGGCTTCGCGGACCTCCGCGCTGAGGAAATTCAACTGGGCGGTGTCGTTCCAGGGCATGGCTGTGCCGTCGTTGCCATGATAGATATACCTGCTGTCTCCCGTATGGTAGTCAATCCGTTTGAAGGTTACTGCAGCATCGGAACGGTCCCAGTAACCGTCCTCGATAAAAATACCGTACCGGGGGTTGCTGCTGAGATTTGGTCCGTTGTAGGTATAGGAGTGGAACGGTGGCTGTTGTGTGCCGACAAACCATTCAGGTTTATTTTTTACCAGCTCTGAATCCAAACCGGTATGGTTGGGCACCATATCGCTCGCAAGCCGTATGCCCCGCTGCATCGCGCGATGGCGGAGGCTCAGATAGCCTTCGTGGCCGCCAAGTTCCTCAGCGATCTCATAACTGTCGAGTGCGTATGCTGAGGATATGGCATCAGGATTTCCCTGCAACTGCTTGATTTTTCTCGAAGCAGGGCTCCTTTCCCAGAGGCCGATAAGCCAGAGTGAGGTAAAACCCCGTTCGGCAATGCAGTCGAGTTCTTTGTCGGGAATATCCTGTAGACGGTTGACAGGTCGCTCATAGGTCTTGCTCAACTGGTCGAGCCATACAAAAGTGCTTTTGGCGAGCATGATGACTTCGGGCATCCATGACGAGTCAACCGAATAGTTTTCCGGTGCGTCTTCAAGGTTGCCGAAAAACGGTGCCTGTGCCTGCTTTTCAAATTCCCCTCCATGTTTCGCATGGCTTTCCCGTCCGGTTTTTTCAAAGAAAAGCCATGTATCTTCGTCCTGGATAAGTTCGATGCTGTCATCGAGCATCTCCGGCAGAGGAGTTCCCTCGAGGAGAGCCCCCCAGTGCATTCTGATATAGCGCAACTGCTCGAGAACAGAGTTGGGTGCATGACGGATCGGTCTGGTGAGCAGCTCGGCAGGATCGATATTGTCCGGGCCTATGGGACCAAGTGCCTTGAGTGATCCAAGGAGCGACCGCACAACGGTCTGGTAAGATGTTTTCTCCCTGAGGCCTTCATCGGTCAGCAGAAAACTGAACTGGTCCAGAGCGGGGTTCTGGTTCTGCAGCCAAACCATCAGGGACTCTTCGAGTACCATTTCGCGATTCTCTCTCATGGACAAAAAGACTTCCTGGGTTTTTGTGCCCCGAAATATTTCTTCTGAAGGAAAAAGTGATAAAAAAGACCCCATGTAAGTATTGAGACCGCCCTCTGTAAGCTCTTTTGCTATGGAGCAGGCTGCCTGCTCCAGCATTTCAGGATTTTGAGCAGCAACCAGTCGAGACATGACAAGATGATGGACCGAATGCAGCATTTTCATCCCGTGAAGCTGTGCAGGCAGGACCATCTCGGCTTTCTGACGATTTTTTTGTTTCAGAAGAAGGTTTATACGTTTTGCCAGCCGTTCTGCCTGTTCGATCGAGGATCGCTTGTCATGCGGGACGGAAAGAAGCCCGGCTCCGGTGATATCGAGTGATTCTTTTGCTTCGCGTGTGATATAAAAATGCTCTTTGCGGAATGGAGTGCGTGAAAGTATCGATGAAGGAACTGGGTCTGGCATTGAGTTGCTATATATGAGTTTTTGCTGAAAAACAGACTCGAAGGGCACCTCTATTTTATTTATTCCGCGCTTCAATTGCTTCGTTAAGCGGATAGGAGAGGGTTTCTGCGCTCCGTTCACCCTGCATCCCGATGCAATCGGGACTCATGGCAATAAATAGAGGTGCCTTTAAGCTGTAGCCTCCTCGGTTAAGGTAATCAATTTCTCCATTTTAATGACCGGGTAAATCACATGCCGTGAATGTTCTGCGGCTATTGTAACAAAGGCCTTGTCGTTAAAAGAAACATGCTGATGCGGACGGTGTCACAGAGGTTTTGTTTCTGAAACTAAATATCATGATAGGAGGTTCTTCTAAAAACCATCTCAGATCAACAAGGTTTCATGAAGGGCTACTGAAATTTATTATCT
>JAKSCY010000678.1 GCA_022360355.1 Chlorobiales bacterium | reverse complement strand
TCGAAAGAAAATATTTTTTTCACCATGATTATCACTCCGTTGCCAATGCCGCAGTTCTTTGAGGCTGTTCGTTGCGTGAAAGTATCTGAAAGTACACGTCTTCCAGTGAAGGCGTTTTCGCCTGAAACCCGTCCCCCGGAGAGGCTTCGGCATCGATCGTCACCTGCAGCTTGCCGAGATGGAAATGACTTGCAATAACCTTGAACTCTTTACTGTACCGTTCCAGCTCGGGCTTTGCGATCTCCTTCATCCACAACCTGTCTTTCAGGCTCTGCTCCACCCTGGCCGGAGATCCCTCCAGAAGAACCCTGCCGTTGCCCATGATCGCCATGTCGCTGCAAAGCGTGCTGACATCCTCCACGATATGGGTCGAGAGGATCACGACCGTGTTCTCGCCGATTTCCGACAGCAGGTTGTAAAACCGGTTGCGCTCACGAGGATCGAGGCCGGCTGTCGGCTCGTCGACAATGATGAGGCGCGGCTCACCCAAGAGCGCCTGCGCGATACCGAACCGCTGCTTCATCCCGCCGGAATACCCCCCGAGCTTTTTCCTGCGGTCCTCCCACAGATTGACTTTTTTCAGAAGTGCATCGACCTGGGCCTTGCGCTCAGAAGCCTTTGCGATCCCTTTCAAATCCGCGATATGCAGCAAAAACTCTTCGGCCGTCAGGGAGGGATAGACACCGAATTCCTGGGGAAGATAACCGAGAATTTTTCTCAATGCCACCGGATCCCGCGAAACATCGATACCGTCAAATGTAACGGAACCTGTATCGGCGTCCTGCAGGGTCGCAATCGTTCGCATCAGCGTGGATTTTCCCGCTCCGTTTTCTCCAAGAAGACCGAACATGCCCTTGCCGATCGTCAGGCTCACGTCCTGCATCGCTTTCACACCGTTCGGATACGTTTTCGAAAGATTCTTTATCTCAAGTTTCATCGTATCATTGTTTAGAATTCAAAAAAATATCTGTTGGCCGGACCGGCAGGAAATCGTGCATAGTCCACACCTGCATGTGGCGGCTCTTACCAGGTAGCTTCCACGCCTACACC
>JAKSCY010000507.1 GCA_022360355.1 Chlorobiales bacterium | reverse complement strand
CAGGATCGGTGTTGGTCACACTCATGGTGTAGCCGGTGCGCCCGTGGAATGCTTCTTTGAAATGGACGATTTTGGTGCCTTTGCTGCGTGTTTCTCCGCGGCTGCGATTGAGTTTCACCTTCCAGTCCATGGCTGTTTTCATTGCGTTCTCCACAGCCAGTCCACCACCCTCGATCCAGAACAGGTATTTAAACTCTTCAGGCTTGGCTATCCGTGCAAACGTATCGACAAATTCTGCCAGTTCAGCGCTGTACACGTCGGACAGTGAAATCTTGTTCAAGGCAACTTTTCCGATCTTTTCAACAAATTCGGTTGATTTCATCTTCGGGTGATTGAAACCGACGGGCATCGAGGCGAAACAGGAAAAGAGATCAAGGTATTCTCTTCCGGTTGCAGCATCAATGAAAGTGCGGCCATGGCTTTTTTCATTGTCAAATATCATATCGAGTCCGTCGGCAAGCATGTGCTGAGCGATAATGCCTCGTACTTCGGTTCCTTTTATTGTCATAGTCAACTCCGTTCGGGAAAATATTTAAGTTATTAAAGAGAGGATTGAAAAAGAAATCAGGAGATACAATACATTCTTATGTGAAAGAATTGTGGTTGATTATCTTGATGATTATCTTAAGGGCCGTGGTCATGGCACATCCCTCCTGCAATTCCAATTTATCGTGTCAGTTTGAGCAAGTCAAGGGACGGAGAAGATATATTCGGTTGTGCTAATTATCCACAGTGCCGTAACCGCCGCCTCCAGGTGTCTTGATCGTCAAGATGTCATTTTTCATGATGGAAAAATGCGTTTTCGAGGGAATAATCTTTGTGTCCGTACCGCGATTGACAGTAATGACTCCCGGGCTGCCGCTTTTGCCTCCCAAAAGGCCGTATGGAGCGATTTTATGACGTTCCGACAGGATGGTAACTTCTGCAGGATTGAGGAATTGAAATGACCGAATGATACCGTTGCCCCCGATATTCCTGCCGAAGCCTCCGGAATTGCTTCTGAACCGATATTCTTCAATCCGTATCGGCATGGAATGCTCGAGGGCTTCGACAGGGGTATTGAGGCTATTGGTCATATGACTGTGCTTTCCGCTTATCCCGTCACAACTCTTTGAAGCCCCGTGACCACCCGCGATGGTTTCGTAGTAGGCGAATGGTTTACTGTCTTTTTCGTCCTGACCTCCAAAGGAGATATTTGTCATACTGCCGGCTGATGCGGCCGGAACCATGTCCGGCACAACCAGGTGCAATGCACCGAGAAGGACATCAACGATTCTTTGAGATGTTTCGACATTGCCTCCTGCTACCGGCGCTGGATGATTGGCATTTATCACAGTCCCTTTCGGCGCGATAAGCGTGATCGGACGCAATATGCCACTATTTGCAAGAACATCTCCACCGATGATTGCTTTGAATACATACAGGGCAGCAGAAAGTGTAACGGCTTCAATCGCATTGACACTTCCGGGAACCTGCTGAGACGTTCCGGTAAAATCGATTGTTACGCTATCAATGTTGATAGTAATATCGACACTTATTTTTATCGGTTCGTTGCTGAGACCGTCGTTATCGAGAAAGTCAATAAAACCGTAAGATCCATCAGGTAAACCAGCAATGAAGTTGCGCGTGATTCTTTCGGAATAATCCTGCAGTTGCGAAAGCATGCCCAGAAGTCTGTCCGAATTATAGCGCTTCGCCATTTCTTTCAATCGTTTGCTGCCAATGAAATTAGAAGCCAACTGAGCATTCAGGTCGCCTTTGCGTTCTTGCGGAGTGCGAACATTGGCAAGAATCAGACTGAGTATTTCGGTGTCAATATTTCCACCTCTTACCAGCTTGACGGGCGGTAGAATCAGTCCTTCCTGAAAGATTTCAGATGCGAGTGGCATTGATCCCGGACTCATTCCTCCAACATCGGAGTGATGTGCCCGATTTGCAACGTAGAGTTGAGGTTTTTTCGTTTTTTTCAGAAATATCGGTGAAACGATCGTAATGTCAGGTAAATGGGTTCCGCCGCAATATGGGTCGTTGAGAATAACAGCATCTCCGGGCGCTAGATCGACGTTTTCAAGTGCGGCTTTGACCGACATTGGCATCGAACCGAGATGCACAGGCATGTG
>JAKSCY010000135.1 GCA_022360355.1 Chlorobiales bacterium | reverse complement strand
TTCTGTCCCTCAGCCTGAACCATCTGGCGGCAGATATCCTCGATAGCCCGGCGCTGTGAAATGTCGGGAGGCATGAACGCCATCCCGACAGCATATTGGCCCTGAGCAGGCAGTTCAATATCTTTCTCCTCGCAAGCTTTCCTCAAAAACCTGTCAGGGATCTGGACAAGAATACCCGAACCGTCCCCTGTATTATCTTCACATCCGCAAGCGCCACGATGTTTCATCTTTTCAAGCACTTCCAGACCCTGCCGCACAATCTCATGGGACCGTATACCCTTTATATTGGCCACAAAACCCACACCACAGGAGTCATGCTCGAAACGTGGGTCATAGAGCCCTGCTGTTTGCATTGCTTTCATATTTCCAGGTACTTCTATATAAATTTTCTAAAAAAGTGCTCTCGATTTTAAACCTTCACCAGCACCACCGCCTATCGTTACGCCTTACCCTGATTAGCCACTGCGTTGATCGCTTTTTGCAACTCCTCCTGATCGCCAAGGTAATAGCTCTTCAGCGGCTTCAGATCATCATCCAGTTCGTAGACAAGCGGAACACCTGTTGGAATGTTCAACCCGACGATATCCTCATCGGAAATATTGTCGAGGTACTTGACCAGTGCACGGAGTGAATTGCCATGCGCCGCGATTATAACCCTTTTCCCGGCCTTGATCTGCGGCGCGATTTCTTCGCGCCATAGCGGCAGAAAACGAGCAACAGTATCTTTCAAACACTCTGTAACGGGGACTTCCTCAGGGGCAAGCGAGGCATACCGGGGATCGTTGCCGGGATAACGGGAATCGTTTTTTTCAAGTGGGGGCGGTGGAGTGTCATAACTCCTGCGCCACACCAGCACCTGTTCTTCGCCATGTTGCTGTGCGGTTTCAGCCTTGTTCATTCCCTGAAGTGCACCGTAATGGCGTTCGTTCAGGCGCCAGTCCTTGAAAACCGGTATCCACATGAGATCCATCCCGTCAAGTACGTTCCACAGGGTACGAATTGCCCGTTTCAGCACAGATGTATAGGCAATATCAAAAACAAAACCCTCCTGCTTGAGAAGCTCCCCTGCAGTCTTGGATTCTTTTTCCCCTTTTTCACTCAAATCGATATCATACCAGCCGGTGAAACGGTTTTCCCTGTTCCACTGACTCTCCCCGTGTCGAAGCAGTACCAGCTTTATCATGCACCCCTCTCCTTGTAAAACCATTGATTTTATTGATACAAAGGAATTTTCACCCTGTTTTCCCAAATCATGCCAATGTAATAATCTTGAATCCTTTTCTCAAACATTCTACGTCCTTGCTTCCCGAGCCCGGACGAATATCTCTCCCGGACAGACAAAAAAGCCCTTAATCTAAGAAGAGCTTATGGTTTTATATGATGAAATATGATATCTTTTGTTCTTTTGGCCTCAATGGGCCGGTTTTATTATTCAGCTTTACCAGACCGACAACAGACAAGCCGGTCAAGATCTGACAACGCAACATGAAGGTAGATAATTTCAGACTGCAATTAGGCAAACAGGAGTATATCCCAATCGTCATAGGCGGAATGGGTGTCAACATTTCAACAACAGAGCTTGCTCTCACAGCTGAAAGGCTTGGAGGGATTGGGCACATTTCCGATGCCGAAGTTTGCTATGTCTGCGATCAGATATTCAGCACCTCGTATACCACGCGCAAGAGAAAAAAGTACAGTTACAACGCCGGCAATCCAGACAAGTCAGACATTTACTTCGATCTCGGCGAGATTGCAGAAGCGCAGAAAATGTATGTCGAGCACACCATATCGCAAAAAAGCGGTAACGGCGCGATTTTCATGAACTGCATGGAAAAACTGACCATGCGCAGTTCCTCAGAAACCCTTCAGGCGAGACTTTCTGCCGCCATGGACGCAGGAATCGACGGACTGACTCTCGCTGCAGGTCTTAACCTGCGCACGCTTGACCTCATCAAAGACCATCCAAGGTTTCATGATGTCAAACTCGGCATTATCATCTCGTCGTTGCGCGCCCTGACAATTTTCATGAAGCGCGCCATCAGGTTAGGACGCATTCCCGATTACATTGTAGTCGAAGGCCCCCTGGCCGGAGGCCATCTCGGATTCAGTCCCGACGATTGGCAAGCCTACGAACTTCATGCAATCGTAAAAGAGGTTCTTGACTTTCTAAAAACTGAAAACCAGAACATTCCCGTCATACCGGCAGGCGGTATTTTTACAGGCACCGATGCTGTTGAATTTCTTAAAACAGGTGCTTCGGCAGTCCAGGTAGCGACACGGTTCACCATCACAAAAGAATCCGGCCTGCCGGATAACGTGAAACAGAACTATGTAAACGCCGGAAAAAATGACATTGTCGTCAACACCGTTTCTCCTACCGGCTATCCGATGAGAATGCTCAAAACCTCCCCGGTGCTCAACTATTCGATCAAACCCAACTGTGAAGGACTCGGCTACCTGCTCGATAATAAAGGCAAGTGCGGTTATATAGACTCATATTACAGGGCTCTTGAAGCCAGAGAAAAGGACCAGCGTATGCAGATCACAGACCAGACCTGCCTGTGCACGGGAATGGCGAAATATGACTGCTGGACCTGCGGCGACACCACCTACCGCCTGAGAGAAACCACAAACAAAATGAGCGACGGAAACTGGCAGCTTCCATCAGCGGAACACGTATTCAGAGATTACCAGTTCAGTGAAGATCAGAGAATACAAAAGCCCCGTTCCGAAGAAAAAGTAAACAGTTGACTGTTGAGCAACATTGCTCAACAAGCCAAAATTCAAAAGTAAAAAGGCAAAAACGGGAACAACAGAAAAACAAACCTGTCTCCAACGCTGATCTCTTCCTGTTCAAACGGGCAGACCCCGTGAAATAATCGATCTATTTCACAGGGG
>JAKSCY010000599.1 GCA_022360355.1 Chlorobiales bacterium | reverse complement strand
GGATCTGGCTGACCAGTTGGACCCGCTTCAGGTTGCCCTGCAACAGCTCGGGCATCTCCCGGCCGTAATCCTTTTTGGTGTAGACGTGGCAGAGGCTGTCCATGTAGGAGGAGACCAGGTCCCCTTCTCTCTGCCAGGATCTGGCCTTGACCAGGTTGGTCAGGGAGGTTCCGTACTGGCTGGCCGTGGGGCCGAAGAGCCTGGCCGCGGCCAGCTCCCCGGCCCGGGTCGGTTCCTGGCCCGCGGCCAATAGCTCCTTCTCCAGGGCCGTGGCCTGGGCCCTGACAAAGTTTCGGGACCGGGGCTCATCCAGCCCGGCCGCCAGCTCGAAGGCCTCGGCCAGGAGGTTGACCAGGTTGGGGAACATGTCCCTGAAAAAGCCGCACATCTGGACGGTCACGTCTATCCTCGGGCGGCCCAACTTTTCCAGGGGAACGACCTTCAACCGGGGCTCCCACAAGGTGGGGTCGCGATCCAGCTCCAGACCCAGGTAGGCCAGTATCTGGGCCACGGTCTCGCCCTGGGTTTTAGCCGTCTCCAACCCCCACAGAACAACGGCCACCGAGGAGGGATAGGCCTCCTCCCCGTCCCAGGCGGCCAGGGTATTGACGGCCATCTCCCGACCTCTGACCGTGGCGCTGGACGATGGCACCCGGCGGGGATCGAACTGGTACATGTTCCTGCCCGTGGGCAGCACTTCCGGATTACGATAGGGGTCCCCGCCCATACCCGCCGCGATATACCTGCCGGCCAGCCCGTCGGCCAAGGCCTCCAGCTCACCGTTGGTCATAAGCTTGGCCGCCAAGCCCCGCCCCACCTCCACCAGCCTCCGTCCCTGGGGGGTGTCCTCCCGTCCCTCAAGGGGCTGTTCATCCAGGATGTGCTTCGATATCCAGAGGTTGAGGCTCTTCCCGTCGCCCGGTCCGGATCTTGGGAAGGTCCCTTTCGCCGCCTGGGCGGAATCCCGAAAGGCCGGCAGCCCGGCCCACTCCCCCGAACCCAACCGGGCCGATTGGGCCAGGAACTCAAGGGTCTCCTTTTTGGAAAAGGCCTGGCCCAAGACGTGCATCCGGCCGGGAACAAGGGAGGTCCGCCACTGGTGGAGTCTCCGGGCCAGGGCTTCCCGGCTTTCATACTCCAAACCCAGCTCTTGGGTCAGCTCGGCCAACCGCTCCCTGATCAGGGGAAGACGGCCCGGGTCCAACCGTTCCGCCTCCTCACCCTCGGCCAAAAGGTCCTCCAGCTCAGACATCCGGCCGTAGGATTCGGCCATGGTGTAGGGCGGCGGAAGGTGGTTCACCAGAGCTCCCAGGCTCCTCCGTTTGGCGATCATGGCCTCGGCCGGGTTGCCGGAGTAGTAAAGGTAAAGATGGGGCAGGTCGCCGACAAGGTAGTCAGGAAAACAATCCCCACTCAGACCCGTCTCTTTTCCGGGCAGGAACTCCAGGGTTCCGTGGGTTCCCAAATGGACCACCGCGTCGGCCTGGAAACCGTGCTCCAGCCATTTGTAGAAGGCCAGGTATTGGTGGTGGGGGGGCAGGTTTTTGTCGTGATATGATCGGGTCGGATCCTCGAAACCTCCTCTGGAAGGCTGAAGCCCGATAAAGACCTTGCCGGTCTCGAGACCGGGCAGGACCAGACGGTTCCGCCAGGCCATGACCGGTCCGGGGAATCCGCCCCAGGCCCGGTCCACCTCCCCGGCCGCTCCCGAGCCGCGGGTCC
>JAKSCY010000430.1 GCA_022360355.1 Chlorobiales bacterium | reverse complement strand
TATCAACGGGATTTCATCGGCACCGGCCTGCACCGATGCATCGATCACACGGCCTGCATCGGCAAGACTCCTCACTGTAACTTTGAGCACATGTACCGCAGTGTACCCCTTGAACACCCTCTTGCGTGTCGAGTTGTTCCATTCCCACTCCTGGCGCACTGTAAACGACTGTGTCACTGCATCATCCGCACTGACTCCCGTGCTTCTTAACGCCTGCTGAACCGCCCGGTATTTTTTGGCGGTCAGGGCTGTTGACCGTTCGGCCGTTTTTGCCGTGCTGATCAGCCTGACCTGAAACTCCGCCATATCAGGTTTGACCGAAACCGTGCCCAGAGCAGAAACAGATACCGAAGAATCCGCTGCATAAAGAGGCAGGGCAAAAGCAAACAGCATAACAGGGAGTATAAGAGAAGCAAAAGATATCTTACGCATGATTATCTCCAATTTCATTCTTTCCGTGGCTACAGAACTGAGACGTGTGACCGAACCAACAAAATTAATGCATTTTCGTAAATTGCGCACGTACATCTTTTACATTTCAACCATCAAACATATCACTACTATGCGAAAACTCACCCCTCTCCTTTTGCTCGTCCTGTTCCAGCTTTCGATTCTCTCCGCCTGCCAACAAAAAGCAGAAGACAAACCACAAGGAAGCGTTTCACCCGGGAAACCGGCCAAGTCCCTGACAGATGGGCTGTTCGGGAAAAAGTTCGAGGGTATCCTGCACATGAAGATTTCCGCTCCTGAAGGGTCTCAAGACGGCAGCCTGTATATTTCAAAAAACGGCACCCGGTTTGAAATGAACCTGGCCGATCCCGAAACAGGCAAGGTCATGATGCATGTTGTCACCTTCACTTCTTCCGATGAACCGAATCTGCTTTACACGCTCAATGAAGAAGCGAAAACATACAGCGTCATGGATATGAATGAACTGCAGGAGGAGCTCGCCGAAATTGTCGACGAAGAAGAGAAAGAAGATTTCAAGGTTGAAAAGCTCGGCACAACGACGCTTCACGGATACAAATGCACTCATGTTCGCATTACCGACCGCCGTGGAGAAACGGAGATGTGGCTGACCAAGGACCTGATAAGTGCCGCCGATTTTGTCAGGCTTCAACCCGGAAAGAAAAGAGGCCCTGCAGCATTCGACATGCGTCTGAAAAAAGCAGGCCTTGACGGATTTCCTCTGAAAACATGGGACAAGGAATCGAACACGACCATGGAATTTGTCAAGATCGAGCGCAAAAAGCTTCAAAAGTCGCTTTTCCAGGTTCCCGCAGGGTATACAAAAAAAGAGTCAGCCCTGCAGATGATGGTTCCCGGAATATCCGATGAGGATATGAAACAGCTCGAAAAGATGCAGGACATGATGAACGAGGAAAACATGAAAGAGATGGAAGAGATGATGAAAAACATGCAAAACAAGTTCGAAGGCATGCAGATGCCGGGACAGTAACCTTTCCACAGGCAACATGGTAATAAAAAAGCCGTCTGACCCGGAACAGACGGCTTTTTTTGTTATCCGATGTCAAACACAAGGCAACCTACTGCGTTGTCAGTTCCCCCGTGTCGCTCAAACCGACAATGTCCCGATAGGCCACACAGACAGAACAAAAGCTCAGGGGTATAGTCACCAGCAACCCGATACCCAATACCAATGCTCCAAGCAGATTGATCACGAAAAGCACCAGGACAAAAACAAACAGGGAAAACCAGTTTTTCGTTACTATTTGCCTGCTTGTTTCCATAGCCTGCCAGAACTCCATACGGTAATCGACGATGAATATGGAAACAAACATGTAGCTGACCATGAGATAAATTCCCGGCAAGACCAAAAGAAACATGCCGATGGTAATCAGGATGCTCATAACGATATTCGCCAGCACAAGAGGCAGGAAATAATTGAAACCTTTAAAAAAATCTCCGAACTGCACCTGTTGGCCCTTGAAAAGCATAAAAACAACAATAATGAACCCGGCATAGAGCGGTGCCATCACCACACTTCCGGCAAGAGATCCAGGCAGATGGAGCCGTGAGAAAACTGTCATCGCCACTACGATAACCAGAGTGAAAACGATAAATTCACCGGCACGTGACTTGAATATTTCCCAACCTTCCTTGAGGTACTTCGACGGATCTACCTCATAACCCTCATTTATCAATCTTTCAAACATCTTCGGGTCCACCTTGCGCCCGAAATCAAACGGTTGTGCTCCCTGTTCCATAAAAACCTCCCTTGTTTTTACCAGTCGATAGAAGTTATCATGAACCACATGGTCAAGATACACAGGTTTTTTCTTATACAATATTTCAAGTCCGGAAACAGCCAGGCACTTTCTCTGTCAATGTTTTGTTTTCTCTTGTTATCAGAGAAACAAGGCAATCATGAAACGCATAACAAAAATAATGCAAGCCGGGACAACACCTGTTCCGGGGAACACTATGTTTGGTAATATCTTCAACATTTCAGGCGCACTCGGCGCAACAGAAAACATGATCGAAAAAACATATTCTGTACCTCTGGTTTCTGCTGAAGAACTTTCAACCATGCTTCAAAAACAGAAGAGCATCGTGCTCTTTGATACCCGTACACCCGAAGAGTATGAAAAAAGTCATATCGCCGGGGGATTGCTTCTCCCTCCTCAAACCCCGACCGATGACTTCATAAAAAAGTACGAGGCACTGATCCGGGAAAAAACGGTTGTTTTCTACTGCTCTGTCGGCCAGAGAAGCTCCGAGTTTCTGAACCGTGTCCAAAAGGTATGCAGGCAAGCCGGCGCTAAAGAATGCTATAACCTTCGCGGGGGTATTTTCGGCTGGTATAACCAGGGGCACCCGGTCGTCAACGCCGATGGCGAAACAGACGATATCCACGGCTACAATGCCCTCTGGGGTATGATGATCAAGAAACGATAGGTTTTCCCCGGTTGTCGGTACGGTTTGCCTGTGTCTTGAACTTGCTGAGAAAAACCCTCACCGTTCCATCGCCTCTGACACCGGCAACTGCACCGTCCTGCCAAATACCGTTTTCCCTTGACCAGCGGCTGTCCGGTGGATCGCCCTGGTTCTGGTGTATATTATGCACACCCCTGCCTCTCCGGAATGGCTCTCCAAAAATCAGGAGCTTCACAGAACCTTCCAGTACCTGCAGGAGATCGCCGAAAACGTCAAAGCTCGTACCGTACTTCCAGGGGGCACACTCGTCATCGTTTTCCTCATGCACACCTGCGGTTTCGTCCGCTTTTTGACACACATCTATCGGCTGCAGCTCGGGACTCCGCAGGTAATCGAGCGCCCCTGATTCCGGCTTGGACCTGAGATAGTGCCAACCGCTGCCAAGAGAGACAAGACCGTGCATGTCACTTTTGCCCAGCTCGATCATCCTCCAGTGAAGACCGTCATTCTGATTTTTACTGTCAAGATCAACGGCACAACGATAGAGCCCTTTACGGGTTTTTACCCGTATATTGCAGTGGTAGTATTCATTCTTGCTACGGCCGTTGTCGCACTCGTAGCGGTGGAGTGTTCCGGTCAAAACACCGTAACCGTCAATCAGTGACATAGGAAAACGTAAATTGAACTATTGTCTTGAACGGTTCTCACACATCAAATTACTTATCCTGCCATTACCGGACAAACCGGATGAAAGCTCTTTTCCGCCGGTCAAGCCCGGCAAAGAAAAATAATTCATTAATGCTTCCGTGCTCAGGATAAAATCACTGTATATGCTACATTGTGTGAGTCAGGATTGAGGCATTTTGCACCCCATCCTGCCTGTTAGTGAAAACCACATGTCAATAAAAGGGACAGGTACGGCGTAAATCTAAAGCCTGTGTTTCCTTGATGACAACAATCCCTGTAAAGGAGCAATTCATGCATACAGATCCAATCGACCAGCTGGCCATCGATACCATTCGCCTTTTAGCAGTAGACATGGTAGAAAAAGCACAGTCAGGACATCCGGGCATGCCCATGGGAGCTGCCCCAATGGCTTATGTGCTCTGGACGAAAATCATGAAACACAATCCCGATAACCCCGAATGGATCAACCGGGATCGTTTCGTGCTGTCCGCCGGGCACGGTTCAGCCCTCCTGTATACCCTGCTGCATCTTACCGGTTACGACCTCTCGATGGATGACCTCATGCAGTTTCGCCAGTGGGGCAGCAAAACACCGGGACACCCCGAGTACGGCCATACTCCGGGCGTCGAAACAACAACAGGCCCTCTCGGACAGGGACTGTCCAATGCAGTCGGTATGGCAATAGCAGAGCGATACTGTGCAGAGCGCCTGAACAGACCCGGGATGGAATTGATTGATTACAACACCTATGTCATATGCGGTGACGGCGACCTGATGGAAGGCATCACATCAGAAGCTGCTTCGATTGCCGGTCACCTCAAGCTGGGCAAGCTGATCTGTCTCTATGATCATAACAGGATATCTATCGAAGGATCGACCGATCTTGCTTTTACGGAAAGTGTCTATCAGAGATTCGAAGCATACGGATGGCATGTAGAGAATATCGACGGTAACGATACGAAAGCCGTAGAGAATGCCACAAAAAGTGCTCAAAAGGTTTCAGAGAAACCGTCACTGATCATTGCCAGCACAAATATCGGGTTCGGAAGCCCCAACAAGCAGGACAGCGCAGCCTCACACGGAGCCCCTCTTGGTGCAGAAGAAGCCACAATGGTAAGGGAAAAATTCGGTTTTCCCGAAGGCAGCTCTTTCCATGTGCCTGAATCGGTTACTGCCCACCTGAGCAATGTCCGTGAGAAAGGCAATGCCTCGGAAACATCCTGGAACAAGCTGAACAGTGTGTATCGCGAAAAATACCCGGACCTTGCGGCGGACATGGACAGAATGCTCCGGAACAAACTGCCTGAAGACTGGGAACAGCTGCTCCCGGAATTCAACCCTGAAGAAAAACTTGCAACCCGTAAAGCCTCCTCAAAAGTGCTGCATGCAGTTGTCGGAAAATTGCCGTTTCTTGTTGGAGGTTCAGCAGACCTCGCACCATCGACCGGAACCGAGATGAAACATGTGACCGATTTCACTTCAGAGAATTACGGCGGTGCAAATTTTCGTTTCGGCGTCAGGGAGCATGCCATGGGAGCCATTATCAACGGGATGGCCCTTTCCCGGATGCTCATTCCTTATGGGGCAACCTTCCTTGTCTTCGCGGATTATATGAAACCCGCACTGCGCCTTGCGGCTCTCATGCAGGTTCCTTCAATTTTTATTTTCACTCATGACAGTATCGCCGTCGGTGAAGACGGGCCTACGCACCAGCCTATCGAACAGCTTGTCATGCTGCGTTCCATACCGGGCCTTACGGTCATCCGCCCGGCTGATGCTCAGGAAACAAAAGCAGCCTGGCGCATTGCCCTGACGCACAACAAGCCGACCGTGCTTGTTTTTTCAAGGCAGACGCTCCCCGTACTTGATCCGGAAAGCTATCCTGTCGCTGAAGGAACACCGAAAGGAGGTTACGTCCTTTCCGAATGGAGTGCCCCCTCGACCGATGGAAACAGGCCGGTGATCCTTATAGCGACCGGTTCGGAGGTACATCTGGCTCTTGAAGCCCAGACAGCTCTTGGAAAAGAAGGTGTTCCGACCCGGGTCGTTTCAATGCCTTCGAGAGACCTGTTCGAACAACAGCCGGAGTCTTACCGGAATGAAGTTCTGCCGCCGTCCATCCGCCGAAGAATCGTTATTGAAGCTGCATCTCCTTTCGGATGGGACAAATACGCAACAGACGAAGGGACCATTCTGGGCATCGACCGGTTCGGCGCGTCGGCACCCGGAGGCACCGTCATGAAGGAATTCGGTTTTACCTCGGCGCATGTTGCCGAGGCGGCAAAAAAACTGCAGTAGACGTTCTGTTATAGAGGGCGAATCAGCTCATGCTGAAAACAGGAACCCAACCAGAGATCCTTTTTCAGGCAGCCGCCTATATCGGAAATTGCATTTTCAAGGCGGTTGAGGATCATAAAATCTGCTCGCTGGTGCTGGCCGGTGGGAACTCTCCCCGACAGCTCTATCGGATGCTGGCCGGGGGCATTCCTGTTTCCGCCCTGCAAAAACAGGGCTTCGGGTTCCCCGAAAAAGAGGTCATCAATC
>JAKSCY010000385.1 GCA_022360355.1 Chlorobiales bacterium | reverse complement strand
TTTCTCTTTTGCAATTTCAAATGCTTCTTTTAAAGAATTTCCTTTTTTGATTCTCCAAAGTGCATAGTTTCCATGCTTTAGAACTTCTTCGATATCATCAGTATAAAGTCTCTTTAATTCAACTCCGATTAGGATTGGATCATATGAGTTTTCATTGTCGGGATTGGTAAGGAAGTTTTCTACGTTATTAATCAACTTATTCAGCTTAGTATATTTGGCTAGGTCAAATTCACTGAATACAAATAAGTCATCAGGAATATCAGGTAATGATCCTGGGCCAAAACCTTTTAACTGAAGAGCAATACTGGTGTCAACCATTCCCAATTCAGTTTGGGCAGCTAGTTGTGGCAACTTGATATCGACCTCTGCATTCGTTTTTTTAATTTTCAATACGATTCGACAACCAACCCCATATGTGGCAGAAAGAACTGGACCATTAATGTCACCTTGAACCACTGTTGACTTCATGATGTCCATAGCGTGGTATTCGTATTGACTATCAGCAGAAACATTGACGCCTCCAAAGCCTAAAGAAGCACTAAATGTTCCTGTGATTTCATTCGTGCTTACTTCTACATTCTGATTTAAGTTTGCATCAGCAGGTAATGAAGGTACTGTTGGTGCTGTAGGGATTTCATAAACAGTTTTAACTGTATTTCTAAAGGAATTAATCTCAGAAGGAGATAAATTAATAAAATCGGTCTGTGCCATAATATTTGTTTTTTAAATTAATACTTGTTTTCTAATTGCTTACAACCTATGTGTATACGACATACTGCTCAAAATTTTATATCCTCAAAAGGAATTTTAATCTTTCAAATCCTTTTTTCGTAATCGGGGTGTAGTGTTTTGTTGTTTTACAGCTATTATGAGCCGCTAATGTTTAATACATGTCTTAATTCACTTCCGCTCTCAAGCACAATAAACTAAAGGTGCCTAAGCTTATGGGGAGTAATGTTTTTAGCTGTTTGCAGGCATTTTCTGCGATGTTCCGAAGCCAGTAACCGAATATTTCCTTCTGTTTGGCCTTTCGGATAAATATTCGGTGATCTTATTAACAGTCTGTTATTTTCTACATAAATATAAGGCTTTTGGGGATAAAAAGTCAAGCTGTTTTAAAAACTCGGTCTTTTGAAATCAATCAAGCGGACTTTTGATTTTGACCGGCCTTTGTCAGGACTTTGGCCTGGGCAGGGCGAGGTTGTCATGCCCTTCAGAACAAGTGGATCGGCCTTAACTATCAACAGGAGAGCGGAATGATTTTGGTGGTTTTGTCGACATGAAAGA
>JAKSCY010000809.1 GCA_022360355.1 Chlorobiales bacterium | reverse complement strand
TCCGTTCCGATTCGGGAGCCGCTCCCCTTGGTCGCTCCAGAGTTTATCGCCTTCCAAACAGAACGTATTATGCAAACCGCTATAATTGAAAGCTCAGCCGGTGGAAGCCTGATGGCCGATCTCCCGGAGCGGTCCCGACCCGGGAAGGTCGGCGGCCCGCTCCGGGTTTGGGGACGGGATCATCGAGGAGAAGCGACCCCTCCCCCGGAGGCCTCCAGGGTGCACTTGCTGAAATCGATGGGTTTGCCGCAGCCCTTGCAGGTATGGGGCTTGTCGAACTCGTCGGAGAAGATCTCCTTTTCCTGGCCGCACTCGGGGCATTTGCAGATAAAGGCCTTGAGCTCCTTGTTGGCTTCCAGGCCCGGACAGTGACGGGGGGTGCTCTCCATGGTCGACTCCTCTCGTTTCGGTGATCGTCAAAGTATGGTATTGAGATACCATCTCCCCATAAGGGCCGCAACCTAGCCCCAATATTTCATATCCTGAAATACCTGGGTAAAGCAGCCATGATGTAACCTCTGTTTGCAGAGAGAAGGAGGCTCCTTGGCCGGATCCATTCCCACCTTGATCTTGAAGGGTCCCGGGGTCAGGCCGCTGACCAAAGGCCATCTCTGGGTATACTCCGGGGCGGTTAACAGGGTGGTGGGTCGGGCCAAAGCCGGCCAGGTGGTTCGCCTGGCGGACGGGGCCAAAAAATTTCTGGCCTGGGCCTGGTACTCACCCGATTCGCGGATCCGGGCCCGGATTTTGAGCCGGCGGCCCGAGGAGGAGTTCAAAGATGGCTGGTGGGCCGGAAGACTGGACCGGGCCAGGGCCGGCCGGAGGGTCCTGGAGGAGGACCCGGAGACGGAGGCTTTCCGTCTCTGCAACTCCGAGGCCGATGGGCTGCCGGGGCTGACGATTGATATCTATGGCCGGGCGGCGGTGGTCCAGGCCATGACCCCGGGCGCCGAAGAAATAAAGAAGGGGGTCGCCCTCTGGCTCAAGGAGAGGATGGGGGTGGAGCCGGTGCTGGAGCGCGACGACGGCCAGTCCCGGCGATTGGAGGGGTTGCCCCGGTCCGGGGGGCTCCTCCTGGGAACCGAGCCCAAGGAGCCCCTGACCATCCTCGAGGGTGGAATGAAGTTCCAAGTGGACCTGGTGGAGGGACAGAAGACGGGTTGGTACCTGGACCAGCGGGTCAACCGCGGTCTGGCGGCGGCCTTTGCCGGGGGAAAGCACGTTCTGGACTGCTTCTCTTACTCCGGCGGATTCTCGGCCCGGGCCCTGGCGGCCGGGGCCCGGTCCTCGACCCTGGTCGACTCCTCGGCCCGGGCTCTGAGAGGGGCCAAGGCCAACCTGGAGCTGAACGGGCTGGCCGACAGGGCCAGCCTGGTTCAGGGCAATGTTTTCGAGATTCTCCGCCAGTACCGGGACGCCGGGCGGAGGTTCGGGCTGATCATTCTCGACCCTCCCAAGCTGGCCCCCACCCGGGCCCAGGCCAGCAAGGCCGGCCGGGCCTACAAGGACATCAACCTCCTGGCCCTCAAGCTCCTGGAGCCCCAGGGGGTCCTGGCCACCTTCTCCTGCTCGGCCGGGGTGGAGCCGGCCTTTTTCCAGGAGATAGTCCATTGGGCCGCCTTGGACGCAGGGGTGGGGCTCCAGATCCTGGCCAGGCTCTCCCAGCCGGAAGACCATCCGATCCTTTTAGGAATGCCCGAGACAGAGTACTTAAAGGGTCTGATCTGTAGACCGCTCTAGAGGTTGAACAGCCTTCGGGATTCGGTCTTTCGGCCGGAGAGGCTTCCCGAGTATCCGTGTTAGAGCGGTTTGCACAAATACGTTCCGCTTGAAAAGTGATAAGCTCTGGAGCGACCAACGGG
>JAKSCY010000508.1 GCA_022360355.1 Chlorobiales bacterium | reverse complement strand
CTGGTTTCACTGGTGTTGACGCCGATGATTGTACCAGCGCTAAGCCCCGGTTCCAAGGGCGAGATTTCTCTTTCTCAGCGGGATACGTAGTCGCTTCCGTGGTTTTATCAAGATCTAAGGTGTTGGCTAGGTATATTATCGGCTGATGCGTATAGCGGTATCGGAAATCCAATCTGCATACCGTGATAGAGGCATCCTATCTACTGATCGAAGAAAGGCTTACAGAGTGGAAACGAACTCATTCTCGGAGGGGTGTATAGGGAGTGAAGTTGGGGGGGGATAACGACGAGTACTCTACTAGGAATTCATTCTGGAGTGCGAGTAATGCCGGATTGGGGATTCTGACTGTGGCAGAAGAAAGAGGTAGTCTACCAAAACAAGAACGGTCTCAGCTGTTGATGCAGGTGCGCCAGGTATGGCCCGGATTGCTCCTGGCCTGTGTGGTGGGGGTCGCCGGCTTTGGTGTAAAACTTTGGACGAATTCCGTGTATGCGGATCCCCTCCTGGTGGCCATGGTGTTAGGTATCTGCACCCGCTGGCTGACGGGAAACAATGGCAAGCTTCGCCCGGGATTGCTCTTCTCCTACCGTTTCTTTATCCCCATCGGGATTGTTTTTTATGGAGCGGTCAAACTGAATTTCGTCAAATTCATGCAGGTTGAAAAGTCTTATATCGCTTTGATTATGCTAATCATCTTGGTGTATTTCCTGATCATCTTGGGATTGGGGCGATTCCTGAAACAGCGCAAGCAAGTGACCTTCCTGACGGCTACCGGATCGGCGATCTGCGGGGCTTCGGCCATTGCCATTACCTCACCGGCGGTGGACGCCGAGTCGGAGGATATCTCCGTGAGTTTGATCTCCGTGTTCTTTGCTTCGGCCTTCGGCCTGTTTATCCTGCTACCTTTCCTAGGTGGGCTCATGCATTTACCTGAGCAGGTGTATGCCTTTCTGGCCGGAGCCACTTTGCAGTTTACCGGTTTTGTAAAGGCTGCAGCGGGGG
>JAKSCY010000511.1 GCA_022360355.1 Chlorobiales bacterium | reverse complement strand
CCGGTTCAGGAATTTGCCGAAGAACGATCAGACGTCGATGCAAGATTCGTAAAATGCATTCTCGAGGGCAAACCCGGTGAAATATGGATCGGCACCCGGGATGCGGGATTGCTGAAGTTCGATCCTGTTGCCGGAACAACAAACCGTTATTTCCACAACCCGCTCAGTCCCCGCAGCCTGAATTCCAACACCATCACTTCTGTTTACATTGATAGATCAGAAACATTGTGGATCGGAACCCCGGGCGGCCTGGATAAACAAAGCAAGTTCAAATACAAATTTCATGATTCGTACTATCCTCTGGATTCGGGTGGCGCTGATATGAGCAACTATGTTGTTGCCATATACGAGGACTCGGATACCAATTTATGGCTGGGAACCTTGCAGGGAGGAATCATACAGTACGACAGAAATAATCGGGAATATATAAACCCTGTCTTAACAAGAAATGAGGATCTGGCGGGTATTACAGCGTTCTCTTTTCTTGAAGACAAACGGGGAGATTTTTACCTCGGCTCGACCTCCAATGGACTGTTGAAGGCGAATAGAAACGCTGGAACGCTGGAAAGATTGTCGATACAGCAGCATGTTTCCGACATTTACGAGGATCGCTCCGGCATCCTCTGGATTGCAACTCAATTGAACGGACTCGGCCGGTTTGACCGTGCGAACAAATCATTCGACTACTGGTCGTTTCGGCAAGCCGGTGCAAAGGAAAGTGCATCATTCGACACGACAGTGATTTGTGAAGACCGAGATGGTAATCTCTGGATTGGCACCAATGGCGGTGGCTTGCATAAGTTTTCCCATGACCGAAACACGTTCGTCCAGTACCAGCGAAAACCGGGGAACATCAATAGCATCAGCAATAATTCAATATTATCTCTTTACCCCGATGACACTGGAATTCTCTGGGTCGGAACGCGAGGAGGTTTGAACAGATTTGATCCTCAAATGGAAACGTTTCGCCGGTTCTATCAGCGGGATGTATTACCCGATAACGTGATATGCGGTATCCTTCCGGATGAAAACGGGAATTTATGGCTCAGTACCACCAAGGGATTAGCCAGATTCGACCCACGAACCGAAAGGTGTGATGCATACGACGGAAATGACGGCCTGAAAGGATATCCATTTACTGCAGGCGCAGCCTTCAAATCAAGGAGCGGGGGGCTGCTGTTCGGGGGAATAAACAGCTTCTGGAGCT
>JAKSCY010000615.1 GCA_022360355.1 Chlorobiales bacterium | reverse complement strand
CACCCACGGAATTTACACAGCTTTCAACAACTTCACCCAATTTCGCATTTAAACTGCTTTGATTTACGTCATGCTGATATTGCCCGACCCCAATAGATTTGGGATCGATTTTCACCAACTCAGCCAAAGGATCCATTAAACGGCGCCCGATAGAAACGGCTCCTCTAACCGTTACATCATATTCCGGGAATTCTTCACGAGCCACAGTAGATGCCGAATATACAGAAGCACCGCTTTCATTCACCATTACGGCTATAATATTACGGTCAAAACGGATATGGCGGATCATACGTTCGGTTTCCCGTCCGGCTGTTCCGTTCCCAATTGCTATAGCTTCAATTTTATAGGCATTGACCAGGCTTTGAATTTTATTTACCGCTTCTTTGGTTTCAAGTTGCGGCTGGTGCGGATAAATGGTTTCATTATGGAGTAGTGTTCCCTGCTCATCCAAACAAACCACTTTACATCCGGTTCTAAAACCGGGATCAATGGCTAAAATCCGTTTTTGTCCCAAAGGTGAAGCCAATAATAATTGGCGCAAATTCTCGGCAAACACACGAATGGCTTCTTCATCGGCTTGTTCCTTGGCCATATTCCTGATCTCGGTTTCCATAGAGGGAGCCAGTAATCTTTTATAAGAATCTTTAATGGCCAGCATGACCTGATCAGCAGATTCACTATCATTTTTTACAAATTGTTCATCCAGAATATCAAGGGCATTATCCTCATCCGGTCCGATTTTAAGTTTTAAAAATCCTTCATTTTCACCTCTGAACATGGCTAAGATCCGGTGCGAAGGCGTCTCCATCAGGTTTTCATCCCATTCATAATACGATTGATATTTTTGTCCTTCAATTTCTTTACCTTTAACCACCGATGAAATAATGCTGGCCTCCTTTTGATATAATTTACGTATCCGGTTACGTGCTTTTGAATTTTCATTAATGTTTTCGGCAATAATATCCCGAGCGCCTTCCAGTGCTTGTTCAATTTCAGGAGTATCATCACTTAAAAACTTTTCAGCTTCGCCTTCTACATCTATAAAATCCTGTTTTAAAATAAGATTGGCCAGCGGCTCAAGACCTTTTTCCCGGGCGATACTGGCACGGGTTTTACGCTTGGGCTTATAAGGCAGGTACAAATCTTCCAGTATCGCCATGGTTTCAGCCGCTTCAATCTGCTTTTTAAGTTCATCGGTCAGTTTGCCTTGTTCTTCAATGGATTCTAAAACAGCCAATTTACGTTTATCCAATTCCAACAACTGTGTGTTCCGGTCT
>JAKSCY010000586.1 GCA_022360355.1 Chlorobiales bacterium | reverse complement strand
GGAAGACCGGTTGACGGCCCGCCGCGCTGAACGTTGACAACGACAAGCGGAATCTCGAGCATGACAGCCAGACCAAGAGCTTCAGACTTGAGCGCAAGACCGGGGCCCGCGGTATTGGTTGCACCAAGAGCGCCACCGTACGAAGCACCGATGCTGGTGAGGACGCCTGCGATTTCATCTTCCGCCTGGAACGTTTTGACGCCCCATTTTTTCAGGCCGGAAAGTTCCTGCAGAATTTCAGAAGCAGGGGTGATGGGATAAGAGCCGAGGAGCAGCTCGATGCCAGCTTTCTTTGCAGCAGTGGCCAGGGCGAGAGCAGACGCTTCGTTACCGGTAACACGGCGGTAAAGTCCGGGTTTCTGTGTTGCCGGGTCTACTTCGTAGCGGCCATGCTGAGAGAACATTTCCGTCTCGTCACCGAAGTTGTAGCCGGCTTTGACGGCTTTTATGTTGGCTTCGGCAACATCGGCTTTTTTCTTGAACTTTGTTTTCAGGGTTTCGACCGTGGTTTCGATCGGCAGGTTGTAAAGCCAGTAGAGAGTACCCAGCACAAACATGTTTTTACAGCGGTCGATGTTTTTTGTGCTCAGACCAGTCTCGGCAAGCGCTTTGCGGGTGAGTGTTACAACCGGAATTTCGAACACGGTATAGTCCTTGACCGTGCCATCTTCAAGCGGGTTATTTTCTTCACCGTAACCGGCAAGTTTGAGGTTTTTCGCGTCAAAACCATCGGTGTTGGCAAGAATGATGCCGCCATGATGCAGGTTTTTGAGGTTTGCTTTCAGTGCCGCTGCGTTCATCGCGACCATGACATCAAACTTTGCTCCAGGAGTATAGACGGCTTTGCTGCCGAACTGAAGCTGGAAACCGGAGACGCCTGCAATGGTTCCGGCGGGTGCGCGGATTTCAGACGGAAAGTTCGGGAAGGTATTGATGTCAGAACCGTAAACAGCTACCGTATTTGCGAACTGGGTACCGGTTAGCTGCATGCCGTCTCCGGAATCTCCGGCAAAAAGAACTGACACGCTGGTTTTAGATGTTACCATAT
>JAKSCY010000627.1 GCA_022360355.1 Chlorobiales bacterium | reverse complement strand
CTGTTGAACCTCTCTGCCCAGGTGGAGACCTCTGTGCAGGGGGTGGTGATCGATATTGTTTATCAGGGACAACGTTTGGAACCGGCCCTGAATGTAGCAGAAGCCTGTAGCGGCATGCGCTTGCTTATGGCCTTTTTAGCTCTGGGTGTGGCCATGGCCTATCTCCATGACCGTCCCTGGTTCCACCGGCTGGTCCTGTTAGCGGTCACTGTACCCATTGCGGTTATGTGCAATATCGTGCGTGTCACAATGACGGGATTCCTCTATGTTTTCGTGCACCCTCGTTATACCCAGGGGATCTATCATGACATGCTGGGCCTGGCTATGTTGCCCTTGGCCTTGGCCCTGCACAGTCTGGTTGCTTGGGTGCTCACGGACCTCTTTGTCGACGTCGAGAATGAAACAGAGGCACCCACCGTGATTCGTCGAGCCCAACCCGTTGTGGAGGGCCACCATGGTTAAGCTGACCTCACGTTGGGCGTATATCATTTGCGTAAGCATCTTACTGATGGGCGTCTTGGGGATGTCCACCATCGAACGGGCTATGGGGATCGTGTTAACGAAGGAACCTTTGCCTTTGCGAGTGCCCTTAACGGCTTTGAACCAGGATCGTTTGGCTCCTTATCGTGTCACTGAGACCTTCTCCATCGAAGACCAGGACCTCTTGAAGGCTTTGGGAACCCAAGACTATATCCAGTGGGTGCTGAGCGATCCCAGCCGGGACGTTACCGATCCGGCGCGGGAGGTGTTGTTGTTTGTCACTTACTACGCCCTCCCGGACAAGATTCCCCATGTGCCGGAGGAGTGTTATTTGGGGAGTGGTTATCAACGCCTGGCAGCGGACCGCGTGACGTTTGGGATCCCCGCGGAGGGTGGATCCCGAGACGTCAGCGGTCGCTGCCTGGTGTTCAGCCAAGCGGCATCTGCCCACTGGGGCGGGGCAGCCCGGGTACCGGTGATCTATCTCTTCCGTGTGAACGGGCAGTATGCGGTGGATCGCGATGAAGCGCGTCTGGCCCTCAATCGAAATCTATTCGGTAAGGCTTCCTATTTCTCCAAGGTGGAACTGGTCTTTAACCGTAGTGACGGACGCATCACGCAGGAACAAGCCCAAGCAGCCGCCCAGGATATACTCCGGGTGGTATTACCCCTACTGGAACAGGAGCATTGGCCTGACAGCTCAGAGT
>JAKSCY010000378.1 GCA_022360355.1 Chlorobiales bacterium | reverse complement strand
CCATGCCGCTTGCAGTGGGCGGGTTTCTGCACCCGATTGTTTCAGCGCTGCTGATGGCGACAAGCTCGCTTGTTGTGGTGGGGAATGCCTTGCGATTGAGAAGGTTCTGAAACAGTGACAAGTGACGAGAGAAAATCAGTCTTCAGTTGGCAGTCGGCAAGGGGAGAAGGAAAAGAAAAGATCGATTTCCGATTCAGACGCCGACGGCGAAACACTTGGCACTTGTTTCTCGTTACTCGTCACTGCACGACAGTGCTTTTGGAACCGAATGTATTTCTTTACGGTAGCTGGTGGTGCATATAGCTTAATAACTGTCAACTATTTCAGGACGGGACACAGCTTTTTAACTTTTGCTTTTTGAATTTTGACTTTTCTCCATGTACAGCACCTATTTTCTCATATTTATCGTGTTTTTTCTGGGTTTCGCGGCATGGCTTTTGTTTGTCTGGGCTGTAAAGAGCGGACAGTTCGAAGATCCTGAAGCGCCGAAATACCGGATGCTCGATGATGATGATGAGGATGACAACCACGAACCATTACCCAAGCCATAACAAGTCATGGAAAGTGCCTTGATTGTGATGCTGCTCGCCGGTCTTGCAGGAGGCTTCGGGCATTGCATCGGGATGTGCGGACCGGTTGTAGCTGCATACTCTTTCGGAGAGCAAAGGCTACGTTATTTGCACCATATCCTCTATAATCTCGGCAGAATTACAACGTATATGTTCATGGGTGCGGTTGTCGGGCTGACCGGTTCATTCCTTGTTCTTACTTCTTCAATCGAGAAAATACAGGCTGCAATCATGGTATTGGCCGGAATCTCGATCATTATCATGGGCATTGCAATCGGTGGGTGGATACCGGTAAGGAGATCCCCCAAAAGCAGTTCCTGGCTGTCATCGACCATTCAGAAAACCATGGAGCTGTTCAAGGGGCCGCGTACTGCCGGAACCTACTATCCCATGGGTATTGTGCTTGGATTTCTTCCCTGCGGCCTGACCTACACAGCCCTGCTTGCTGCTGCGAGGGCGGCCATGGATACGGACAACCACCTGGCGGGCATGCTTCAGGGAGCTCTCATGCTGTTGTTTTTTGGCCTCGGCACAGCTCCTGCGCTTCTTCTTGTCGGCAGGGTGATCAACATCATTGGTGCAAAAGCCCGTGACAGGCTTTACAAGCTCGCCAGTCTGATCATGATTCTGACCGGGGTATACTTTGTTGTCAAGGTATTGTAGGGCTCCTTTATTAATTTGTTGCGCGACCCGAATACTTCGTTGGGCGGTGCTCGAAATCCTCATGTACTCTGTGTACACTCCGGTTTCTGTGCTCCGTCCGCCTTGTCTTCAGGTCGCTCACGACAATTAATAGAGGCGCTTTTTAACCGCCTTCGATGTATAGTTATTATGCTGTAAAGCAATATTGCGGTATATTTGTTCCATAAACCATGAAATATGAAACCTGTCGGTATCATTCACACGCCATACAAGACCAAAGAGGAGTGTCCCATTCAACCGCTCTTTTCTTCTGCTTCTACAGGGCATGTTG
>JAKSCY010000512.1 GCA_022360355.1 Chlorobiales bacterium | reverse complement strand
TAGATGATCCGCCGCTACTCCGGGCGGCAAGGAGACGCCCTGGAGAAGATCAGGGTCCTTTCGGTGGCCTCAGGGGCGGCGCCGGAGCTTAGGGATGTCATCAGGACGGCCTCCGACGCGGAGCGTTTTCAGGTCACCCTCCTGGACCAGGATAAGATAGCCCTTCATGAAGCCGGGGCCCATATCCGGGAGGTGGAGAGCAGGTTGGGGGTCAGGATCGGGATCGAGTATTTAAACCACTCGGTCCGGACCATGCTCATGGCCCCCCAGCTCAAGGACGGCCTGGGTCGCTTTGACCTGATTTACTCCATGGGTCTTTTCGACTACCTGACCCCCAGGGTCGCGGCGGCCCTGCTGGGCAAGCTGATCCAACTCCTCAGGCCGGGCGGCGAGATGATCGTGGGCAACTTTCATGTCTCCAGCCCCAGCCGCTACTACATGGAGTACTGGCTGGACTGGGTTCTGTTCTATCGAACGGAAGCCGAGTTCTTGAGCCTTTTGGACAACTCGCCGGCCAAAGACCGGGCCCGGACCTTCTTTGAAGATTCCGGATGCCAGATGTTCATGCAGATCGAGAATTGAAACCGGACGGCTTATTTCGTACTTTTCCCCCAGGCCGATCTGCAGCCGAGAGGTTTATTAGTGAGCGGCAACTTCGACGATACCTCCCGGGAGCTCAGCCTGACGGCCGAAAATTTCGACGATTACCTTAACTCCATCCTTCATGACTGGCTCAAGACCCTGACTACCCTGGGTTGCGCCCTGATCCCGGCCTTCTTCATCCTGGACTACTTCACCATGCCCAAGGACCTCATTCCCAGGTTCGGGATCTACCGTCTTTCGTCCACGGTCGTCTTTTTTGTCCAGTGGTACATTGTCAGGAGGACCAAGGCTTCGCCCAGGTCCTTTTATCACGGCTATGTGGCCTCCATCAACGCCGGTCTGACCATCGTCCTGATGACGGTCGACCTGGGCGGCTTCGACTCAAGCTATTACGCCGGTTTGAACCTGATCATCATGGGGGTCAACCTCCTCCTGCCCTGGAAGGCCATCTATTCGGCCATAAACAGCGGCAGCATTATCGCCGTTTACCTGGTGCTCAACTTTTTTTCCGACCAGGCCTACAGCTTCAACTCCCTTTACAACCA
Organism: Chlorobiales bacterium; assembly: GCA_022360355.1. Taxonomy (GTDB): domain Bacteria; phylum Bacteroidota; class Chlorobiia; order Chlorobiales; family Chlorobiaceae; genus Prosthecochloris. The sequence goes on along the minus strand of JAKSCY010000512.1, from coordinate 463 downwards.
TCTTTTCTTTATGTTCTCCACGGCCATTATCGCCGTCTGCATCAACCACCTCAGATACAATCTGGTTAAAAAAGAGTTCTATCTGATGGTTGAGTTGAAAAGAGCCAGGGACGCCCTCTGGAGCGAGATGGAGATCGCCAAAAGGATCCAGACCGCTCTTCTCCCGGAACGCAAGGACTTCAGCGGTTTTGAGATCGCGGCGACCATGCTTCCGGCCAAGGAGGTGGGAGGGGACTACTACGACATTATCGAGACCCCCACCGGTGAAAGGTGGATCGCCATCGGAGACGTTTCCGGACACGGGGTGGACTCCGGGTTGGTGATGATGATGGCTCAGACCTCCCTTTTATCCACGGTCAACGAGTGCTCCGAGGCCAAACCCTCCCAGGTCCTGGGATCGGTCAACTCGGTTCTCCGGGAGAACATCTCCCGCTTGGGCTCCGACTACTACATGACCATGACC
>JAKSCY010000756.1 GCA_022360355.1 Chlorobiales bacterium | reverse complement strand
TATACTCCAGCGTATTCACCTGTGTCAACGGGCCGGCGGCTGTTCCGTTCGAAATCACGATATCGGACAGCTCGAAACCCACAGGCGCCTTACTGAACGTGAACGTAATCGTTCCCGTACCGCCGTTCCCGGCAATCGTCATCGTTGGTGCCGCCGTATCGATCGTCACCAGCTGGCTGGCCGTGGCACCGGCATTACCTACGGCATCCTCAACACGCATCTGCACCGTCGCCGTGCCGGTCAGGCCCGTATCGGCATAGCTCACCGACGTACCGGTCACCGAACCGCTGATGTCAACCCAGGTCGTACCCCCGTCGGTCGAGTACATCAGCACTTCACCAGCACCGAGCACACCCGAGAGCGTTGCGTTCACCGTCAAGCCGTCATTGTCACTGGTGATGAAGTCTCCGGCTGTGCCCGTGTCGTTTACGATGCTGTCGATCGTGATCGTCTGCACGGGCGCCGTCGTATCGATCGTCACCAGCTGGCTCACCGTCGCGCCCGCGTTCGCACCATCTTCCACGCGCATCTGCACCGTCGCCGTGCTGGTCAGCGAACCGTCGGCATGGCTCACCGACGTACCGGTCACCGAACCGCTGATATCGACCCAGGTCGTGCCGCCATCGGTCGAGTACATCAGCGATTCACCCGTGCCGAGCGCACCCGAGAGCGTCGCATGCACCGTCAATCCGTCACTGTCACCGGTGATGAAGTCTCCGGCGGTGCCCGTGTCTTCGGTGATGCTGTCGATCGTGATCGTCTGTAAGGGCGCCGTCGTATCGACCGTTACCAACTGGCTGGCCTCGGCACCGGCGTTGCCAACGGCATCCTCAACACGCATCTGCACCGTCGCCGTGCTGGTCAGGCCCGTATCGGCATAGCGCACCGACGTACCGGTCACCGAACCGCTGATGTCGACCCAGGTCGTGCCGCCATCGGTCGAGTACATCAGCACTTCACCAGCACCAAGCACACCCGAGAGCGTCGCATGCACCGTCAAGCCGTCACTGTCACTGGTGATGAAGTCTCCGGCAATGCCCGTGTCTTCGGTGATGCTGTCGATCGTGATCGTCTGCACGGGCGCCGTCGTATCGATCTCGATCGTGAGCGGATCACTTGCGGGGCTCTCGTTGCCCGCGGCGTCGGTCAGGGTGTAGGTGACATCGTACGTACCGTCACCCAGCGGGGTATCGGGCGTCAGCACGCCCGTGACGGGATCGTACGTCGACGCGACTTCCACCCCGTCGATATACAGCTTCGGCTCACCGATCAGGCCCGCGCCGATAATGATACCCGGCGTCGTGTCGCCGGTCACCGGCTCAGTGCTCGTCGGCGCCGCCGGCTGCGTGGAGTCTGTCGTATCGATCTCGATCGTGAGCGGATCACTTGCGGGGCTCTCGTTGCCCGCGGCGTCGGTCAGGGTGTAGGTGACATCGTACGTACCATCACCCAGCGGGGTATCGGGGGTCAGCGTGCCCGTGACGGGATCGTACGTCGACGGGACTTCCACCCCGTCGATATACAGCTTCGGCTCACCGATCAGACCCGTGCCGATAGTGATACCCGGCGTCGTGTCGTCGGTCACCGGTTCGGGGCTCGTCGGTGCCGCCGGCTGCGCGGGGGCCGTCGCACCATTATTATCACCATCTCCGTCCGAAGTGGCGGCCAGCGCAACACCACCACCGATTCCCAATGCTCCGCCAAGCAAAGGCAGGACCGGCAGGCCGCCCTCCTCTTCTATGGCTTCTGCTTCTATGCTGTACCAGCCGTTTCCCCAGGACACCTCTCCCGTGACGGCATCCAGCGCGATATCAAGCACCACACGGCCCTGGTACTTCACAATCAGACGGCCATCGCGGATTTCAATGCGCGCATTCGATGGCGTCAGGCGCGTACCATCGACAATGATGATGAAGCCCTGACCCGAAAGCTCTGCGAAATTGTCAGCAAAGGTTTCGACGCTGATCTGCCCGGACTGTTTTCCGCCGGACTGCCGGTGATAGACTTCCACGGCAGGTGCCTGATGAAGAATCTTGGCCATGATGTGTGAAGATTAGTGCATTGTAAATAATGACTTATCTCATGGTCTGAAACCACTTGCAAATACTGGCTTGGATATTGACCTTGCAGCCTTTGTCTTTCTGCAACCACTCCCACATGCGGTAAACACCGTAGCAGGGCTTTTGCTGGTACTGCTGGTCGATCAGACATATCAGCTCCCGATTCAGTTCCCCCTGTTTGAACACATCAGAGGCATGATCGAGGAGCTCATGTTTCCACTGTAGAATCTGGTTCTTGTATTTTTAGACGAGTTCTGTGCCCGTCATCCGTTCGCTCAAGGCTTCAAGCACCACTTCGGCTTTGAATTCCGCATTGGATTTGCGGATGCTTTCTTTCAACCAAGCTTGCTGTCCTTGTTTTGGGGTTGGGGGGTTATTTTATTGTTGCGTAATTATTGGCGAATGCCATAGTATTATTAAAGTAGATACGGCACCAGCTTATGTTACGCTTATTTTCACAAAAACTCAAAAAAAAACACATTTATTTTTCAAAAAAATTGTTTTTGGCTTCCGTGAAATAGGAAATAGGGGACGCTGTTCAATAGCGACAAAAGCTCTTCGCTTATCGAAAATCAGCATGTCCCCGTATTACTCAACCTTTTCTCAAGACATACAATACCCCAATCTGCAAATCTCCCGTTATTTCACCACAAGCATCTCCTCAGCCCCTTTCTGAAAGCAGTATCCCACCTTCAGAAAAGAAACATCCACCCCGACGTTTTGCAGCTCTGTAACAACAGAGTCAAGATGCCCGGAAGGTTTGCCTTCAAGGGTTACGAGGGGATAAACCCTGACCTCGTTAGCTACACGGCAAAGCTCTTTCATCGAGAGAATGTGCTGTTCGAGGCTGACATGGTCACTGTAGAGAAAAAGGTAATGAGGGCATAATGCAATATCGAAGGTGTTGTCCCCGAAAGGAAGTTCGGGTAACGTGTCGTATTTTATCCAGTTGCGCAGTCACTTTGATGTGACGCATACTCATCCAGCAACCTGCGGATCATTTTCTGACACTGCGTGTTATGTTTTCTGGCTTCGTTTTAAAAAAAATCAACGCTGGTTTTGCTGAGAGCGATCGTAACCTTGACAGTTTCATCTTTCAACGCCAGATATTCTGGAGAGTGTTCTTGACTGTAAAAATTTGATTCATGAGATCCTGTCTTTCCAGTATCCAGGCTTACGTTTACAATGAGCAACCGCCACAATCTGAATCGCCTCTTTTGACACCTGATACACGACTGCGAATGGAAACTTTTGCATGATACATCGTTTTGTTCCGTCCTCGTAATCAGGCCGTGCTTCAGGATGTTCAAGAATCCGGAACTCTGCACTTCTTACTTCAAGCAGAAAATCCAAACCAAGACCTTTGACCTGTTCATCATACCAACTTGCAGCGTGTCGTATCTCTGACACTGCTTCTGGATGATATTCAGCTCGTCCGGGCATAGTTACCAAGAAGATCTTTCCATACCTTGTCCGCCGGGATCATGTTAACCTTACCGGATCGAATATCCTCAACCCTTTTGCGAACCTCTTGACGCCATGCTGAATCAACAGCGCCTTCATCCTCTGAAGTCGACTCCAGATTTTCAATTATCCAACGCGCAAGAGCTGCCTGCTCTTTAACCGCTAAACGTGATACGTCTTCTTTAATTGCTCCGATACCCATATTTCCTCCCTTTCAAAAATAGGGGACGTTGTTCATTAGCAACAAAAACTCTTCGCTTATCGAAAATCAGCATGTCCCCGTATTACTCAACCTTTCCTCAAGATACGCAATACTCCAGTTTTACAAGCCACTCGCTATTTCACCACAAGCATCCCCCTTTCTGAAAGCGGTATTTCGCCTTGTGAAACGATACAACCACCCCGTCGTTTCTCAGTTCCGAAACGACCGGATCGAGATGAGGAAAAAGCTTCCCTTCGAGAGTAACAAGAGGGTAAACCCGCACTTCATTCGAAACGCGGCATAACTCTTTCATGGAAAGGAAATGCTTTTCGAGGTTGACGTGCTCACTGTAAAGAAAGAGATAATGGGAGCATAAGGTAAGATTGAACGCCTTGCCTCTATATGGGAACTATGGGTAGTGATGCGTGATGTATGTGTAATCCTTCCTCTCAGTTATTAATCTATGAAGAATAGTTAAATTGCTGACGCAAAACATATTTGAACAGAAAACATCTGTTATTGTATTTTATCTTATATAAAAATAACCTTATAAGACGTGAAAGTATGATAGCAATTACCTATATGCTTTTAATTCTTATTCGGCTGCTTATTTATCCCGTATTTTTCATTTTGATTTATAAAACAAATTTAGAGTATAACCTCATTTATTTTTATTTTACAACTATTACAACATTCTCTCTTTAAAGTTTTTTAGTTTTATTTTTATTTTTTGCCATATATTTTTTTTCTGATCATTCTCCATCATTGGCTCGACTAACTTTTTTTCTTTATCTAAATCAAAAAACATATTTAGCAGGCCATAAACATACCATATTGGAGCCTCTATTATCAGTATTATGGCCACTATAAATATAATTGACGGCAACAATAGCTCACCATGAAACACATAATAACTAATAGAATATATTTCATAATCATGCCCAATCAAAAACATTATAACCACAAACATGATCAAAAATGGCAATCTAATCAAACCCTTTCTAAACAGTTCATTATTGTAAGCTATGGTAGCATCATAATAATCAACAAAAATAACATTCTGACTTTCCTTTTCGTCACCATCATCGATCATCTGATCATATTTTATATCACTTAATGATTCAATTTTTTTTATATATACATATAAACGCATATATAAAATTATCAATACCACAAAAGACAAACAAAAAATAACGAAAAGATGGGCGTCACTTAAAACATAAGATATGGTAGGCTGTGTATTATTATAAAAAAAAGTAACTTTAACTGCCACACTTACCAATGAAGCTATCAATATTGCAAAAGTAAATATTATAACCCATATTGATGCATGATTCAAAGCCTCTATAGTCTCCCTAATCGATAGATATCTTTTTTTTAGTACGTCTGAGTACATTATTGACACAAACGATGCGCAGAATTGGGAGACCGTTTGTTTTGCAATAGATTCAATATCTTTCATGGCTCAAGATGCATTTACTTATTCAGAATTATTTTTTTGCGGATATAACACATGGACTTTTTCTGACTTTACATCTTTAGCAGAATATATTGAAAGAAGTAAATCAATTTCCTCATTACCAATCTTTTCCATAATTACCCGGGCATTATCATTATAAGCGCTATACTTTTTTTCGTTCATAATGCGCCATGTATAATCAGCCGAAAAACCGGAAGTTATGGTCATATCTATAAAAACCACATATGCCTTTTCATTTAAAACCCTTTTAATATTTGATTTTTCTATAAAAACAATATCTTTTTTCTCAATTTTCAGCATCAATGCAACAAACATTGTCAATACATCACCACTTTCAGAGGCAGAAAACAGTGCTATCTTTTGTTTATCGCCACTTTCTCTGCATATAATATCACAAAAATCTTTACATACTGATAGTATCGAATCCGTATCTGACATCAAATAGAACAAGTCAATTTCTCCACTTTCAGCCCTAATCGATTCAATTATTTCATCGATACCCTTATATGTGAAACTGATTTTATCAAGATTTTCTGGGTCATGACTTTTTTGAAAATATTCTTTTTTTGATACCTTTAATTTCTCATTCACATTAAAAACTGATTCAAACAATAACTTTGATGTATCAGCAATCCTTTTATAATAACTAAAATCAAATATTGTATATAGAGATACTTTTATACCACAATCGCTTAAATTTCGCATTATATATGATTCATATAACGTATAAGTAAACCCGGTTTTTAAACTTTCATCAAACAATATCACTCTATCAATATTGTAACAGTCATCCTCCCTATGTATCGGAAGTGTGGCAACATATGGCCTCGTACAGAATAGCCATACATACTTTCTTTGTTTTAATATCACATTAACCATATGCGCAAGAAACACGCCAGACTTATAAAAACCGACATATTCTTCATCCAATTTATCAGGTCTATTAAGTTTTACCATATGCGCATAACTACACATCAACGACATTATATCTGGAACAAACATATCTTGCAATAACTTCATCATTTTAAGACCACTTTCATTGTCTTTTGATAGCGCATTAATTTTCGCATCATTACTTTCACAACTATTACATGCAGTTTCGATTGTAATACCTTTGTCTTTACCATCAATCAAAGACTGCTTTTTCAATCTATCTCTAACACTTTTCACAGAATATTCAGAAAATATCAAAGAATAAAGACCTTGCTCATCATAATTATCATTTTTTTCGAAAAGTTTTTGCTCAATACAATATAACTTATAGTAATCAATAGTGCCCTTATCGTACAATTCTTCTGTCACTTTAAGATAATCATCTATAAATTTTTTTATCTGCACATTACACTTATCATTAAAACTTGCCGAGTCTTCATCATTAATAGTACTTTTTTTAGCCATTGATAAAATCCCATTAATCTTCCATAGTATATCTATCAATCTAAAAGTTAATGGCTCTACAAATTTATCATTCCCCCTTATAGCCTCACAAAACTCGTTATAGCAACTCGGCTTATTTATAATCTTCTCGTAATTAACATTTTTTTTCTCATTCACATAATAATCCATAATACCACAAGACAACTTTGCCACAAACAGTTTAATACCTATCAAACCCCTCTCAATCAATAGTCCGCCCATGTAACCATTAATCCTTTCCTTCAAATCAGTAAAAATTCTGCTTGAGTACTTAAAGTTTATAAAAGCACCATACTCTTTATCCTCATTAAATATAAACGAATAAATAAGGTCTTGTGAATAATAGTATTTAGATACCATACCACATAAATTCGATATATCTATTTTTTTTGACAACAATGCCTTTAACACAGATAAACCTGAACTAATAACATCTTTATTAATATCCATATATGGATAATTAATACTAGGCATTGGCGTCTCCCTAAAACAATAGTATTTTACTTTCGAAGCAATAAGGTTATTATGGAATCGCATATATCTTTCCAATGCCTCAAAATCTTTTATTGCACTTTTCCAGTTTGGATTATCTTTATTTTCACTATTATCTATCTCATGATTCAAAAAGCGTTTAAAAGAGTTTATTATAAGCGAGTTTGCGACATTTAGATGGTATACACTTTTTCCTAAAATTTTAATAAAAACAAAGTCTCTAACAAGAAATCCTTGCCTAGTTCTCATAAATCTATTTTCGAGTGTATAATGACACTTAGCCCACAAATCAAGACTTAATCGTATCTCTTTACGTTCATTCTCTTCTATGATGTCGTAATCAATAACATCAAATACATTATGACTTTTAGTCATTTTAGAATCACCACAGCTATCTCTATTAGACCAGAAAATCATATATAAAAATGTTTGGTTTTTTTAAATTGCGATTCAGCAATTATGCAAGCGTTATTCATCAAAAATCAAATTGCAACTATTGCAAAAAAAGCAAAGCCATCCACATCGAAACACACGCATACTCTACCTCTAAAAAACTCAGAATGGAAAACTATTCTCTAACTAGAACGCGAAACTCAACCTCTTAAAAATTTGCATATAGGATAAAAGTCAAGCGACTTAACACATAAACACAAAAATCGAGCTAATGCCCTACAAAACAAGCATTTACCCTGCCGTACAAAAAAGGGGAACGACGAAGTATCACGCAATCTTAAAGATAAAATAAAAGTAAATTAGTTATTTCATCAAAAATAACCAATAAACCAGCGCCCGTCAGACCAACAACAGCTGTTTCTAGTTCTTTCTATTTGGTACCCCGGCCAAAAGCAGGCTAATCTAACCACACAAATAACCGCTATAAACCCTAAACTAAATCGAAAAATCTATAACATTCTTTCAAAATAATATTTGTACCATCCACTAAACTGCTAGTACAATCTATATCACCTATAGAAATTAAACATCTTGCTCGCTTTACTGAATACAGTACAACCATTTTATAAATATCTAATATTCTACCTCACCACCAGCATTTCCTCAGCCCCTTTCTGAAAACGGTATCTCACCTTCTGAAACGAAACATCCACCCCGACGTTTTGCAGTTCTGCAACAACAGAGTCAAGATGCCTGGAAGGTTTGCCTTCAAGGGTTACGAGGGGATATACCCTGACCTCATGTGCTACGCGGCAGAGTTCTTTCATTGAAAGGATATGCTGCTCAAGACTTACATGCTCGCTGTAGAGAAAGAGATAATGGGAGCATAAAGCGAGGTCGAAGGTTTTATCTTCGAAAGGAAGCTCCGGCAATGAAGCATTGATATACCTGCCCGCTTGTTTTCCCTGCTCGTAATCATCGAAAAACAGCTCCATCGCTTCCATCCTGACTTTTCCGAGGTACTCGACATCGCGGATGGATTCCCAGACATAATCATCGGGATTTTTTGAAACTTCTGACATGATTTCGGGATAGACTTCACGTACCCGTGAACGGATCTGATCGGCGGTAAACCGGTAGACGGGGTCTGCCGAAACGACGCTTCCGCCGGCTTTCGTCAGGACAGCGTTAAATGAGGCAGGACCGTCGCTGCATCCAAGTATTATCTTCTGAAGATCGGCATCCGTGAGCATGAACATGTCCTGGTACTCATCAAATGAACGCCCCCAGGGGACTACATTCTTTAATTCCACAAGCTTTAAAACATTTTCATTAATGTGCCTTATTCCCTGATCAACTCTTTGTGCAGATGTTGAGCGGTTCAGGATTCATGGCAATTAATAAAGGTGCCCTTTAGTGGCGCTTGTTACTGTTTTTCTTCTATTGATGCAAAAGTCCTGCGTATTCCTTTGGTATATTTTACTTTTGGATATCCGAATATCACAAACAAACCTTCCCGGCTTGCAAATTTGATCCCCTGTTTTTCTCTGAACTCCTTTGCTTTTCTTCCGTTTTGAATAAACGGGTGTATTCCACCAATCATACAGGAACCCAATCCCAGTGCTTCAGCAGCAGTCATGGCATAGGTCGCAGCAATAATCGGATCGGCAGGGTCCGTATAAGGTGACCCATAAAAATACATTGCCAACGGAGCATCATAGCTCACCAGATTGACCCCCTTTCGCATATTTTCCGTATAAGCATGGAGCAGCGGTTTAATAAAATTCTTGAACATGTCATGGTTTTCCTTTCCCCAGAAAGGGCGCATCAAAAACAAAAACCATCCGGATACCATCCACTTCATGCCTTCCAAATAAGAGCAAAAGTCCTCAGCGAACAACCTCACTGTATCCCTGGAGTTCAAGACCAAAACATTCACATCTGAAGGCGGCAGCCCCATAGGAGCCGTTCGCGAAGCATCCAAGATTTTTTCTATCAGATTGTTTTCAATAGGCGTCTCCTTGAATTCCCGTATGCTTCTCCTCCGCTGAAAAAGCACGTGCAACTGCTCGTAGGTTGCAGCTTCTTTCCTATCAGGCAAGTCAAACAAATCTTCGGGCGAACATGCGCGGCCAACCACTTCTATTGCGCCCGATGGACAAATCGCCATACAGTGCCCGCAGCCTATGCATCCAAACAACGGATGATCACTCACCTCGACCGCTCCGTCTTTTATTTCTATGCTGAAATCCTTGCAAACAGATACGCAGAGCCCGCACCCTGTACATTTTTCCCTATCAACACTGATTCCAGCTGCAATGTTTGTTCGCGATGTTGGAACTGCCAAGATTTTCTCCTTTTCTTTTGAACTCATGCACAATGACCCTACCGGACTGTGCACCCTCAGGGCTGCTTGTTTGAACGGATTGAGTATACAGGTGTCTATGACAATTGGTCAATACATGTTTGGCTATTTTCCTCAGACACCAGAGGATTTGTACCGGAATTACAGGCCGAATAGAAAAACCGAGAATAATTGTAAGGAGGTTGGGAGCTTGCCATCAGGCAAACAAGCTTTTACAGCACCCTGTCCAGCACTCCGATAATCCTCCCGGTCACGGCTCCGTCCCATTTTTCAGGAATCGCCATTCTCTTTGTAAGGTTACCCTGGAAAGCTTCATCGACAGCCTGAAGGATATCCTCTTGCCTGTCCCCGACCAGAACATTGGTACCTATCTCGATGGTAGCCGGACTGGTGGTATCGTCAAGCATGGTCAGGCATGGGACTTTCATAACGGTTGATTCGACCTGAGCGAGGGAGGAATCGGTCAGAACAAACAGTGCGTCCTTGACAAGACGCAGCAGCTCGACATACGCGGCAAGCGGCCTGACCTGAACCCCCGGAACCGATGTAAATGCCAATTCCATTTCATGCTCCTGCAGAACGGTGACAACATCGGGGCCGAGCAACATCAGAACCGGTTGTTTCTCTGCAATTGCCTTCACCACACCTTCGATGTTTTTTAAGACGTCAATGCTTTCAAGTGAAGCAGCCTGATCAAGTATGACCAGTATATATTTTTTAGCCTCCAACCCCAGTTCATCAACCACGGTCGAGCTGTTTGACCGGCCTATCACGGCGACAAGACTGTCTATCAGCATTTCGCCGACAAAAAAAATCCGGTCTTTCTCGACGCCTTCACTGATAAGATTATACTCTCCGCTGTGTTCGCTGACAAAAAGAATATCGGTTACCGAATCGATAAGCACCCTGTTGATTTCCGCCGGAGAACGACGGTTATAGTCACGCAAGCCCGCTCCTACAGAGGCGACAGGAAGGCTGAGCTTCGCGGCAGCAAGTGCTGCTGCAAGAGAGACATCATCATCTCCGGCAATAACGGCAAGATCCGGCTGTTCACCGGCAAGAAGCTCTCCAAACGCATTCATCGCTGAAGCAATTTGGTTGACAGATGTGCCGCCACCGGCCTCAACCTGGACAACATTTTCAGAAACGCCGAAAACACCTGGAAGTTTTTCGCCTGATCGTTCGCCTTCAGGCAACGGTGCACCGGCGGCAAGCACGGCTTCGTAGTCGTCATGTTCACACAGGGCCTTGTATAACGGCAACACCTTCAACAAACCGCAACGATCACCGGCGGCTAAAAGAATCTTTTTCACGAGACAAATCCTTTTTACATTACTTCAACCATGTTTATCCCTATAGATAAAACCATAATGAGGGTAATCAAAACACTTGCGTACACACTGCTCTCTTTGCTGCTGTTTCAGGTACATGATGCTATCGTGGGACTGGAGCATAATACTGCCTGTGCACAGAAAAAGAAAATTGTTTTACAGCAGGCAGACAGGCTGCAGGGTGGCGAGGATCGTTCCCCTGCCGGCGGAATCGAACCGGTTCGCTCCGTTTCGGGTAATGTCGTATTTACCCACGAAAACATGCTGCTCACCTGTGACAGGGCCACAGAGTTTCTCGAAAGCGGCGTCGTGGAGTTACGAGGCAACATCTTCATGACCGACCGCAAGCAGGAAGTATACTGCGACAAGGCACTTTACTACCCGAATACAGGAATTGCAGAGCTGGAAGACAATGTGCGCAGCAGAGTGCTGAAAAACAATTTGATAACAAAATCAAAACGGGGGCTCATCAATAATCCTGAAAACCAGATATGGATATACACGGATGCAATTGCATGGCAGGGGGAGCGGCAGCTCTCCGGGGACAGCATCAAAGTGCAGCTCAAGGAATCGAACGGCAGCAAAAACGTCGAATCGATCACGGTCAGCGGAGACGCCTTTTTTGCAGCAAGGGATACCCTTGATCTGACAAAACAGCTCTACAACCAGCTGAGTGGCAAAACCATGCACATCAAGCTGAATGAACAGGAAAAAGTAACGGACATACAGGTCGATTCTCAGGCAAGAAGCCTCTACCACGGATACGACAGTGGTTCATCCCCGGCAGGAATCAATTATTCAAGCGGCAACACGATCGTTATGTCTTTCACGGAGGGAAAGCTTGACAGGATAACGGTTAGCGGCAATGTTGAAGGGAAACAGTACCCGAACAAACTGAGGGGCAGCCCCAAAATAAACCTTCCCGGTTTCAGACTGCGCTACAATGAAAAACCGGTGTTTTAGACAAGACCCTTACTTGGCAAGGGGACACTTTCCTGAAGGACATGCGCCGGGCGAATCATCACAAGCACCCTTTTTCTTGTAGTCGGTGTTGTGAAATCCGGAACCTTTAAGCAGAAACCCGCCTTCTGCGCTGATAACCCGCTCATACTCTTCAGCGTTGCATTCCGGACATGTTGTCAGCGCGTCATCACCCATCCGCTGAAAAACTTCCTTTTCACATCCACATTGTTTACAACGATACTGATAGGTCGGCATTCGAAGTTTCCTCCTTAATCTATTTCTGTCTATTATTTATGTATGCTGTCGCCAAGCTTGCGTGCCCCAAGCCTGTGCAAAAGCAGGCCGGGATATATATAATTATTTTCCTGAATAAAAAAATCCGTACCGTGCTTACCAAAACCCGGAGTGTCGTTCTCAAAGAGGTCAAATTCAAGGACCAGTCGAAAATATGCTCCCTTTATACCAGGGATTTCGGGCGGATTTCAGTGATACTCAAGGGAGGCAGAAACCCGAAAAGCAGGCTTTCAGGCCTGTTCAGCACAGGAAACCTTCTGGAAGTGGTCCTTTATAAAAGGAATAACAGAGACATACAGCTTGTCAGCGAAGCTCGTATCATCCGGAGCCCGATGACCGCCGAACCCAGCATAAAGCGATTCAGTGCGGTTTACCGGCTTATAGAGACGCTGAGAAACACAACGGGCAACGAAGAAAAGAATACCCGCCTTTTTGATCTTCTCGCAGTAACACTTGAAACCCTATGCATACCCTGCCGGAACGCCGACGCTGCCGTTGCATGGTTTATGCTCAGGCTGATCTCGGACATGGGTTTTGAACCCTCCATTGAACGCTGTGTCACTACCGGCAAGCCCATCATGCCGATGATTCGGGACGGATCGGTTAGCGAACTCTGCCTTTTCTATGACCCTGG
>JAKSCY010000459.1 GCA_022360355.1 Chlorobiales bacterium | reverse complement strand
CGATAATCCCTTTTTAAAAACCGGTATGCACAGGTGGGTTCTGGCTGTCTTTTTATCGTGGATCAGGACGGCGCTGGGACATACCATATACAGATCCGGAAGCCCCGTATCCATGCAGGTGACCGGAAGTTTTTCAATCCTGTCTTTCAAATCATAGGAAAGATACCCGAACAGACCGCAACGCACCGGGAGATCGGACTCGTCCGGGTGTATCCGGTACCTGTCAAGCAGTTGCTGGATCAGTGCTAATATATCACCGTCAAACGCAACATGCCGATCCTGACAGGTAATCTCAATCCGCTCCTGTCGTGATTTTAATTCAAGCCAGGGATTTAAAGCCAGGATATGGTACCGGGAACAGTCCAGATCAATGCCGGACTGAAGCAGGACAGTTCCCCTGTTCCTGGCAAAACATGCGGCCGCTTCTTCAAAGGGCCGGGCAAGCTTGATTTCTTCCTGATGGATCTCTGTCAGAACGGGAAGCTGGTCTAACCACCTGTCCCTATCAGAACCGTTCATCGCAGAAAAGGATTCATCCTTTTCTCATTGCCAATGGTGGTTTCCGGACCATGCCCGGTGTAAACAACCGTTTCGTCATCCAACCCCAGCAACCGGTCCTTGATGCTTGAAATCAGTGTATCATAGTCGCCGCCCTGAAGATCTGTCCGTCCGATTGATCCGGCAAACAAGGTATCACCGGCAAACAGATGGCCGTCTGTGTGAAGACAGACCCCCCCCCGGGAATGCCCCGGCGTGTGGATTACTGTGAGTGTAATTTCCCCAAATGAGATCGTATCCCCGTCATTGAGAAGGATATCTGCAGGTGGTGAGTTCTCAGCAGAGAGTCCGAACATCATGGCCGACTGAGACAACTGCTCAAGCATGGGCTCATCTTCCGGATGGATGGCTAGCTGAGCCCCGGTAACATCTTTCATCCTTTTATTGGCGCCGACATGATCAAAATGGCCATGTGTATTGATCAGAAATTTGACTTTTAACTCGGATTTGGCAAGCTCCATTAATATCCGATCCGCATCATCACCAGGATCAATAACTGCCGCTTCTTTTGTTGTTTCGCAACCCACTATAAAACAATTGGCCATAATCGGGCCAACTTCCAGTTTTTTAACAATCAAAACCATCCTCCTTATTCAGGTTGTTTTATCCCTTCACAGGATTTGATTCGATCAAGTACACCGTTGATAAACGGTCCTGAATCTTTTGTACCGAACTTTTTTCCTATCTCTACAGCTTCATTTATTGTCACGGTATCTGGAATATCCGGCCGGTTCAGCAACTCAAAAGTGGCCATTCGCATGATATTCCTGTCCACCACGGGCATGCGTGAGACTTTCCAGTTTTTTGAGTATTTATTAATCAAACCGTCGATATCTGACTTGTTTTCAAGTACACCGTCAACCAATTCTGAGAAAAACGATCTCACACCCTGCGTCAGTTTTTCCCTGTTTGCCTCGCAAAACTGAGCCAGAGCCTCTTTTGGATCGGATTTATCCATATCAAAGAAAAAAAGCGCCTGAAGCGCTAATTCCCTTGACTGTCTTCGGTCACCCATATATTTATTCAGCCTTTTTCAAACTGTCATTCAGATTGGCCATTTCAACGGCTCCCAGGGCAACCTCAAAGCCTTTGTTCCCCGCTTTTGTACCGGCCCTTTCAATGGCCTGTTCAATGGTTTCGGTAGTCAGAATACCGAACATCACCGGGATACCGGCCTCCAGACTGACAGCAGCAATTCCCTTTGACACCTCTGCACACACATAGCCATAGTGAGAGGTTGCCCCGCGAATGACCGCTCCCAGGCAGATAAT
>JAKSCY010000669.1 GCA_022360355.1 Chlorobiales bacterium | reverse complement strand
TTGTAGATCCCGAAGATCAATGCAGGCAGGAGCGCGATAATCACCGTAAACATCGAGCGCTTCATATCGACAGCATCCCTGACGTGTGGAGCAACCGAGGTAACCGTTCCGGGAACGTAAAATATGGTATCGACCATCTCATACAGGGGAGCCCACCTTTCCCACTTGCCTCCCTCGCTGAAACGGGGCTCGATACGATCGAATAATTTTCTCAGACTGCTCATGCTTCAACCGTTCTTTTCAACATACTCCAGCCCCTCCCGAATGATCTCGGCAATCTCCATTTTCGATGCATCGGCAAACGCACACAGGGCAAAATCTTCCGGATCACACTCATAGATCCCCAGCTTTTCCATCTCGTCGATATCCCTGGCAAGAATCATTTTTATAAGAAATGTCGGCAGAATATTCATGGGAAGAACGGATTCGATGTTCCCGAAAGGAATAATAACCCTGGGGCTGCCGTTCAAGCGGGTATCAAGATGCGCTCCCCTGTTGTTCACAAGACGTGACAAAAACAGGTTGGTCACGGAATATTTACGCAGGCCGGGTCTGAGCCACCCGATGAAATCACGCCCGGAGTTTTCCGGTATAATCGATACTGTTTCGTGATAAAATCCGAGCGGGTCTTCGGGCGAGCTTTTCAAACCGGTAAGAACGTCACCGGAAATCAGACGGGCATTTTGTTCAACATGGTTGCCCCACAAAACATCCTTAAGCATCATGCCCTGTCGGATTTTTATGTAGTGCCGTTTTTCAACCGATTCACCGCCGACGGTCACGATTTTTTCAACCGGCAGCTTCCCTTTGAGAAACAACCGGCCGATCCGCAAAACATCCTGCAGGGAAACATACCAGACAATATCGTCGCGGTTCCTGATCGGAGCAAGATGATGAATATGAATCCCGACATTTCCAGCCGGATGCGGCCCGCTGAAACGGTGATGGACAACATCTTTCGCACCGGCAAGAACAGCGCTCGATGATTTTTTTCCGGCAACAAGGTGCACAGCAGCACCGGTGACTCTTTTCAGAATCGACAAGCCCATCTGGAACCCTGAAGCATCCTGATCCAGCACGTAATCCATGTCGGGAGAAAAAGGTGCGGTAGGCATTGCGGATATAAAAACCGCTTT
>JAKSCY010000226.1 GCA_022360355.1 Chlorobiales bacterium | reverse complement strand
TATCCCGCGCACACCCTAATTAAAAAGCACACAGCACCATTTGCCATGCAACGATACACACATAACCTCCCCCGATTTCCCCCAAAGACCTTGCGATAAGCGAAGTGCGTGCAAGTGAAGATTAAAAACAACCTATTCGAACAGCTCTCTGCGTGTTATACTTTCTTAACAAACAACCAACAAAACACAATTTCATTGTTATATCATTCATGAATCTAAAACAAATTGCACTATATGGTGGTACATTCGATCCTATTCATCAGGGGCATACGACCGTTGCGTTAGCAGCCGCTTTGTCTCTGGGTGTTGATAAGTTAGTGTTTATACCGGCCAAACAGTCCCCGCTAAAGACACACTCCCCCCATGCCTCGGATACCATGCGCTTGGATATGATCCGTCTCGCCATTGCGAATCATCCGCTTTTTATGTTGGATACCTGTGAACTAACACGCAATACACCGAGTTATACCCTCGATACGGTCCTGCATTTCCGCGAGAAATACGGTGAGCAAACAAAACTCTACTGGCTCATGGGGGCTGATGGTGTTACAGGTCTTGCCCGCTGGCATTGTATCCATCAGCTGTTGGAAGCATGTACGATTGTGACGATGGTACGGGGCGGGTGTGCGGCACCGGACTTTTCGGTACTACTCGCATCCCTGGGCGCGGATCAGGTAAAAAAACTTCAAGAACAGGTACTACAAACCCCGGATGTGCCGATAAGTAGCACCGAAGTGCGCAGACGATTGAAAAACAACCTCGCAGTAGACGATCTACTACATCCGCAAGTCCTGCAGCTCATTCAACGTGAGAATCTCTACCGTTAAACTGAGACGCTTAACGTTTCTGTACGGATTGTTGCAGCCAGTCACACCAATCCTCCAGCCCCTCACCGGTTTTAGCAGAGACAGGGAAGATCTTAAGATGCTTGTTCAAACGCGTCGCATCGGCTTGGGCACGGTCCAAGTCGAATTCGACAGCCCCCATGGCGAGTAAATCCACCTTATTGATTAAAAGTACCTCTGCTTGGGCAAAAATCGCAGGATACTTTGCCGGTTTGTCATCCCCTTCGG
>JAKSCY010000812.1 GCA_022360355.1 Chlorobiales bacterium | reverse complement strand
GAAAGCTTGCGAGGAGAAAGATATTGAACTGCCTGCTCAGGGCCAATATGCTGTCGGGATGGCGTTCATGCCTCCCGACATTTCACAGCGCCGGGCTATCGAGGATATCTGCCGCCAGATGGTTCAGGCTGAGGGACAGAAATTTCTCGGTTTGAGAAAAGTGCCTACCTGCAATGACTCGCTGGGTAAGACAGCGAAGCTCCAGGAACCGGTGGTCAAAATGTTTTTTGTCGGAAAAGGCAAGGATACTGTTTCTGACGGGGAGTTTGGCAGAAAGCTCTATGTTATTCGCCGCCGGATTACCAAAAGGGTGAAATACACGGCAGGGCTTCTCGGGAGTAATTATTTTTATATCAGCAGTTTGTCCCATCGCACAATTGTTTACAAGGGGATGCTGCTTCCCGAGCAGGTATCGCTGTTTTATCCTGAGCTTACGGATCCCGATGTGGAAAGTGCCATTGCGATGGTACATTCGAGGTTCAGCACCAATACCTTTCCAAGCTGGGATCGAGCACATCCATACCGTTTTCTGAGTCATAACGGGGAAATAAACACATTACGGGGCAACATCAACTGGATGAAAGCCAGGGAAAAGATGTTCGACTCCAAGCTGTTCGGCAGCAGCATAGAGCATATCAAGCCGGTTGTTATAGAGGACGGCAGTGATTCGGCCATTCTTGACAATGTTTTTGAACTGCTTACGCTGACTGGCCGCTCTCTTGCTCATGCGGCGATGATGCTGATTCCTGAGCCCTGGAACGGCAGCAGCGATATGCCGGAAGACAAGCATGCCTTTTATGAGTATCACAGTTGCCTCGTGGAGCCCTGGGACGGCCCTGCCTCCGTTGCTTTCACGGACGGGGTTCAGATCGGCGCAATTCTCGATCGCAACGGACTGCGCCCATCCCGGTATTACATCACCAAGGATGATCTGGTCGTGATGGCATCCGAGGCAGGTGTCCTTGACATAGAGCCTGAAAGAATTCTGAGGAAAGATCGTTTACAGCCCGGCAGGATGTTTCTTGTCGATACTTCCCAGGGCCGTATCATATCCGACAAGGAGATCAAGGAGACCATGGCCCGGGCCCAACCGTACTCGAAATGGCTTCGGAAACACCTGCTGGAGATTGAATCTCTCTCCGGGGTTTCAAATGGAAAGCGGAGCGAAGAGGAAAAGAAAGTGAACGTGCAGACCCGTCAAAAGCTTTTTGGATATACAGAAGAGGACATCTCCGTGCACCTGATGCCTATGGCACAGAATGCAGTGGAAAGAGTCGGATCGATGGGGCATGATGTGCCGCTTGCGGCCCTCTCGAACAAACCGAAATTGCTGTACAATTATTTTAAGCAGCTTTTTGCCCAGGTGACCAATCCGCCGATTGACTCGATAAGGGAAGAGATTATCACCTCGACGATGGTAATGCTTGGCGCGGAAGGCAACCTTCTTGAACCAAGTGAAGAGAACTGTCGCCGGTTGAAAATCAGCAGTCCGGTCATTACCGAAGGAGAGCTTGAGAAGATTCGAAACATTGACGAGCCCGGCTTCAGGGCGATCACCGTTCCTATTGTCTATGATATCGCAGAGGACGGGAAAGGGATTGATTCGGCAATGCAGGATATCTGCCGCCTTTGTGAGCAGGAGATCAGCAAGGGTGCAAACCTGATTATTTTGTCTGACAGAGACGCGACTGATAAAAGCAAGGCTCCTATTCCTGCCCTGCTTGCGGCTTCCGGTCTGCACCATTTTCTGATCAATGCAGGTCTGCGCACAAGATCGAGCCTGATTTTGGAATCAGGGGAGCCGAGAACCGTGCATCATTTTGCGCTTCTTATCGGATATGGTATGGGGGCAATTAACCCCTATCTGGCCCTGGAATCTATAGATGAACTTGTCGAGAAAGGAAGGATTCCAACCCGGGATGTTGCGGCTGCCAGGAAAAATTACATGAAGGCCATTGTCAAAGGTGTTGTCAAGACCATGGCAAAGATGGGTATTTCAACTGTTCAGAGTTACAGCGGGGCACAGATTTTTGAAGCAGTAGGCCTCAATTCACGGTTTGTGGATTCATACTTCCCAAGAACACCTTCCCGGATTGAGGGAGTAGGCATTGATGTTGTTGCCGAAGAAGTCCGCAAGCGTCATGAAGCCGCGTTTCCTGTATCAGGAAACGATGTTGATCCCGGTCTTGAAAGCGGTGGAGAAAGAAAGTGGCGCCACGATGGTGAAGGGCATCTGTTCAGCCCTGAGGCAATCCATATTCTCCAGTACGCATGCCGTACCGGGGATTACAGTATGTTTAAAAAATATGAGAGTCTGATCGACGAGCAGAGTGCTGAACTCTTTACTCTTCGCGGTCTCATGGATATCAAGTTCAGCAAGAGCCCGGTATCGATTGATGAAGTTGAGCCGGTTGAACAGATTGTCAAGCGGTTCAAGACCGGTGCAATGTCGTACGGTTCCATCAGCAAGGAGGCTCATGAGACACTGGCAATTGCCATGAACCGTCTGGGAGGCAAAAGCAATACCGGTGAGGGCGGAGAAGAAACTGACCGTTTCATTCCTGAAGCAAATGGCGACTCGAGAATGTCTGCGATCAAACAGGTTGCTTCAGGACGTTTCGGTGTGACCAGCGAGTATCTGACCAACGCAAAGGAGATCCAGATAAAGATGGCTCAGGGTGCAAAACCCGGTGAAGGGGGGCAGCTTCCAGGGACCAAGGTTTACCCTTGGATCGCCAAGACCCGTCTTTCAACTCCCGGCGTAGGACTGATTTCTCCCCCGCCGCACCACGATATCTATTCGATCGAAGATCTTGCACAGCTGATTCACGATCTCAAAAATGCCAACCGGGAAGCGCGAATCAATGTTAAGCTGGTTTCGGCGGTCGGTGTAGGCACCATTGCCGCAGGTGTTGCCAAAGCGCATGCTGATGTTGTGCTTATCAGCGGCCATGACGGAGGTACCGGAGCGTCTCCGGTTTCCAGCATCATGCATGCCGGCATGCCATGGGAACTGGGAATTGCCGAAACGCATCAGACCCTTGTGCTCAACAACCTGCGAAGCCGCATCATTGTTGAAGCTGACGGTCAGATGAAAACAGCGCGTGATATTGTTATAGCAGCCTTGCTGGGAGCCGAGGAATTTGGTTTTGCAACCACGGCGCTGGTTGTTATGGGCTGTATCATGATGCGGGCGTGCCAGGAGGACTCGTGTCCGGTAGGGGTTGCAACACAGAACCCTGAACTCAGAAAGAATTTTACCGGGAAACCCGAGCACGTGGAGAACTTTATGAAATTCCTTGCCCAGGGGATTCGTGAGTATATGGCAAAAATCGGTGTTCGTACCTTGAACGAACTTGTTGGCCGTACTGACAGGCTTGAAATGAAGAAAGCGCTCCGGCACTGGAAAGCCGAAGGGATCGATCTCTCCAAAATTCTGTACAAGGCCGAGCCCGGAGAAGAAGGGGAGAGCCTTTACAATACGGATTCTCAGGATCATGGCATAGGCAATACCCTTGACATCAGAACACTGCTCAAGATCTGTTATCCTGCCATCAAAAGGAAAGAAAAGGTCAGTACCACATTACCTATTCACAATACCGACCGTGTTGTCGGTACCATTGTCGGCAACGAAGTAACGAAAGCTCATGGAGGTGAAGGGCTGCCGGACGACACGATATGTATCAAGTTTTACGGTTCCGCCGGACAGAGTTTCGGTGCGTTTATACCCAATGGTATGACCCTTGAGCTTGAAGGAGACGCAAACGACTATATCGGCAAAGGACTTTCCGGAGGGAAAATTATCGCGTATCCGCCCAAACAATCTACTTTTACACCGGAAGAGAATATCATTATCGGCAACGTTGCTTTTTATGGCGCAATATCCGGTGAGGCATACATCCGGGGCATGGCTGGTGAACGTTTCTGTGTCAGAAACAGCGGACTCGAAGCTGTTGTCGAAGCGGTCGGTGATCACTGCTGCGAATACATGACAGGTGGTACGGTGGTTATTCTCGGCAGTACCGGCAAGAACTTTGCCGCAGGCATGTCCGGCGGAGTAGCTTACGTTTATGACGAAGACGGTACATTTGAGAAGCGTTGCAACTGCCAAATGGTCGGGCTCTACGAAATAGACGATGAGGAAGAGTTTGCGAAGCTGCGAGCCATGATAGAACGACATCACGGCTATACGGACAGCTCTCTTGCTGCCAGGTTGCTGGATAGATGGCAGGAGACAAAATCCCGTTTCGTTAAGGTGTATCCTCATGATTACAAGCGCGCTATGGAAGCCATGCAGAGCGTCATGATGGAAGGTATGGCCGGTGAGGAGGCAATTATGGCGGCATTTGAGAAAAATGTTCACGATCCTGCGCGCGTATCAGGAAACTGAGCCGGTAAAGCATACAGGATCTGGTTTAAAAGAAAAGAAGTAAATGGGCAAAGTAAAAGGTTTTTTGGATCACACAAGGGCGGTGCCCGAAGACAGGCCTCCGCTCGAGCGCATAAAGGACTGGCAGGAATTTCATAAGGAAATGCCTGAAGAGGCATTGCGTGAGCAGGGTGCACGCTGCATGGACTGCGGGACACCGTATTGTCATACGGGTATTATGCTCGGCGGTATGACATCGGGGTGCCCGATTCATAACCTGATTCCCGAATGGAATGATCATGTTTACAGAGGGTTATGGCGGGAGTCCTATGAGCGCCTCATGAAAACAAACAATTTTCCGGAGTTTACCGGGCGCGTCTGCCCGGCTCCTTGCGAAGGATCTTGTGTACTTGGTATTATCGAACCTCCTGTGACCATAAAGAATATCGAGTGCGCTATAATCGAGTATGCTTTCGAGCAGGGTTGGGTCAAACCTGAAAAGGTTGCTGAACGAACAGGCAAACGTATTGCCGTTGTTGGCTCGGGTCCGGCAGGACTTTCCTGTGCAGACCAGCTGAACAAGGCCGGCCATACTGTTACAGTTTTTGAGCGCGACGACAGGATTGGCGGATTGCTCATGTACGGTATTCCTAACATGAAGCTCGATAAGGAAGCTGTTGTGCAGCGCCGTGTTGACCTGATGGAGAAAGAGGGGGTCACGTTTGTCGTGAACACGGAGGTCGGTAAGGATTATTCTGCCAAAAAGCTGCTTGAGGAGTTTGACGCGGTTGTTCTTTGTACGGGAGCGACAAAGCCGAGGGACCTCGATGTCGAAGGCCGGAAAAACAAGGGCGTGTATTTCGCGATGGATTTTCTCCGTGCAAGCACGAAAGCTGTTCTGGACAAAACCGCATCAAAAATCTCCGCCAGGGGCAAGGACGTTGTTGTTATCGGCGGTGGTGATACCGGCACGGACTGTGTGGCTACGGCTATTCGCCAGGAGTGCAAAAGTGTCGTGCAGCTTGAGATAATGCCAAAGCCTCCGCTTGAACGCCAGCCGGACAATCCGTGGCCCGAATGGCCAAAAACCCTCAATGTCGATTACGGCCAGGAAGAAGCTGCAGCTCTTCAGGGCGAAGATCCCCGGCGTTACAGCATTATGACCAAGAAGCTTCTTGGTGACAGTAACGGCCGTTTGACGGGAGTCGAGGTTTGCCGGGTCAAATGGGTGAAAAAAGAAGAACGTGCGATTCCCGAACCGGTTTCGGAAACGGAGGAAATTATCCCCGCAGACATGGTTTTGCTTGCCATGGGATTTTTAGGGCCGGAAGAGGGGTTATTACAACAGTTGCAGGTTGAACAGGGAGAACGTTCGAATATTCAGGCCGAATACGGCGACTTCAGAACCAGCATGATCAAGGTTTTTGCTGCCGGAGATGCGCGGAGAGGCCAGAGCCTTATTGTATGGGCCATCAATGAAGGCAGAGCGGCAGCTCGCGAGTGCGATCGATACCTGATGGGATGCACTAATCTTCCGTAACGTAACCATAACTATTTACTTGTATGGAAAAACAGAGATTGCGGGAGTTGCTCGAACAACTGCATGAAGAGCTCGAGAAGACTGAAACGGTTGACCAGAGTACCGGTGAGGTGCTTACCGACCTGAAACAGGATATCAGCAGACTCGTTCAGGACGAGACCTCCATAGAGGATGAGCAAGAAGGGTTAACCGAGCGTCTTAATGATGTCGTAGGGCATTTTGAAGAAGATCATCCGAAGCTTTCGATGGTGATTCAGCACGTTCTTGACAGCCTGGCAAGGATGGGGTTTTAATCAGGCTGTTTTTTAATCAGGCCGAAACAGGGATTTTTTATGTCAAGGGAAAAAGACCGGATGAAGGGACGGGGAAAAGGCGGCGGTGGCAATGATATGGTATTGTGCTCTTTTTGTGGAAGGGGCAGCGATGAGGTGAACAGCATGGTGGCAGGTCCCAATGCATTTATCTGTGACCGGTGCATCATGAGTTCTGTTGAGATTCTCCGCAAAGAGATCAGCGCCATAAAACCTTCTGCACCTGTCAGCGGTCAGCCTTTTCAGCCTCGCCTGATTAGCCCGAAGTCCATCATGGAGTCTCTTGGTCAGTATGTTATCGGCCAGGAAAGAGCAAGGAAATCACTCTCTGTGGCGGTATACAACCATTACAAACGCATTGAATCGCAGGAGTGGGTGCGGGACGACGACGATGTGGTTATCGAAAAAAGCAACATTCTGCTTATCGGTCCTACCGGAACAGGAAAAACCCTTCTCGCACAGACACTTGCAAACCTTCTCGAAGTTCCCTTTACCATCGTTGATGCAACATCCCTGACAGAAGCAGGTTATGTCGGGGACGACGTCGAGACCATTCTTGCGCGTCTCCTGCAGGCTTCCGACTTCAACCTCGAAAGGGCTGAGAAAGGCATTATCTATGTTGACGAGATTGACAAGATCGCCCGAAAATCGGCCAATGTGTCGATTACCCGTGACGTATCCGGGGAAGGCGTGCAGCAGGCACTGCTGAAGATTCTCGAAGGAGCTGTCGTCGGCGTGCCGCCAAGAGGGGGCAGGAAGCACCCTGAACAGCAGCTTATCAATGTCAATACGAAGAACATCCTGTTCATCTGCGGCGGCGCTTTTGAAGGCCTCGACAAGATCATTGGCCGCAGGGTTGCAAAATCGTCTATCGGGTTCGGTACGAAAGTCAAGCCGCAACAGCTCGAGTCCGATCCTGAAATATTGAAAGAGGTTTCCCAGGACGACCTGCATGAATATGGTCTGATCCCCGAGTTCATCGGGAGGCTTCCGGTTATTTCCACACTCGATCCTCTCGACAGCGATGCGCTACGGAACATTCTTGTCGAGCCCAAGAACGCTCTCATCAAGCAGTACCGCAAGCTGTTCGAGATGGAGGAGTGCGAACTGGTTTTTCAAGACGAAGCGCTTGACAAGGTCGTTGAAATCGCTCTTGAGCGTGGAACAGGCGCTCGTGCGCTGCGCTCGGTACTCGAAGGTATCATGATTGATATCATGTTCGAACTGCCCTCGATGACAGGTGTCAGGAAATGTGTTATTACCGAACAGGTTATCTCGGATGAGGGCCAGCCGGAGTTTTATTATGAAGACGGCAAACGAAAAAAAATAGCCTGACTTTGACTGAAGAGGTCTTTGCTTTTCACGGATGAAATCATATATTATTTGCCCATTCGGGTGATTAGCTCAGTTGGTTAGAGCGCTACCTTGACATGGTAGAGGTCAGAGGTTCGACTCCTCTATCACCCACCCTCATAACCCCCTGTAAGCCGTTTACTTACAGGGGGTTTCCTTATCTGTTCAAACCATCTTATAATGCGTGAATAATGCTTTTTTTGCATTTTTTTACTGTTTTTGTTATACCATTGTTACACGAAAATCTGCTTTCGTGTTCATGACTTACGGGTAAGTCATTACCAATAAAAGTTATAAGCGATTGTTCTGCTTAAATATCGAGATTCCAGATTTCTGAATAGAAGGGATACCATTTGGCGGGGTGAGTTCCGGTAAGCTCAAGAAATCCTTGGGCACAATACCTGCAAGATCACCTAAATCTACACCCATTTAAGCCAAAAAAGTTTGTAGATAATTAAAAGCTAATCCGATGATTTATAATAAACGCTACAAGAAGAAACCTATCAATAATAAGCTACTTGGTTGTGCTTATTCGTCTGATATGGGAGTAAGTCGCAGTAGTGTGGCGCAGATAAGCAACTCGCTCAACATTAAAAGAAACGAATGAGCATAATTAGGCCA
This sequence comes from Chlorobiales bacterium, assembly GCA_022360355.1. GTDB lineage: Bacteria > Bacteroidota > Chlorobiia > Chlorobiales > Chlorobiaceae > Prosthecochloris. The sequence goes on along the minus strand of JAKSCY010000812.1, from coordinate 11,081 downwards.
AGGTTAAACGATTTTCATAATATTCCTATTACACAAGAGGAAGTCGATTTTGCTATTCCGTTTGTAGACGAGGATATGCCATTGTATGTTGACCCGTTTCTTTTGTGGAAATCACCTTCAATGCAAGACAATTCGTTACACCTTCTGATAACAAATAGCTTTAATCACTTAGGTTATTTGGCGTCTATAGGAAAAGAAGATGAAGCTTTAAAAATGCTTATACGAATATCTGAGTGTGATGAAGTCGGTTTAGGGAATTCGAAAACAAAGGTAGGCAAGCGAATTGGGATAAAGATTGCTCAAAATATTTTAAATCAGTTTAAGTCTATTCCACAATTAACTAAATATGGCTTTGTTCATTTCGAAGAGATCCAATTGCTAGTAGATAATTTTTCAAAAGACAGAGTAAGTGATGTTGCAAGCAATTTTATTCAATCGTTTTTAATTGACTTTACTATTGAACAGTCCGAGAAATATGGGATACCAATTGAAAAAGTTAAACTAAATAACCTTTACAACTCAAAAACTAATAAGTTTGATGAGGAAGATACTTATCTTCCTGTGAATCCAAAATCTAAAACCCCGATTTTATTAACTCCCAAAAGATGGTTAAGATTTATTCCTTGGCTAAATACAGATGACTATTTTAATAACTATTATATTCAAAATATTCATAAAGAAGGAGAAGAGTTTCCTGATAAAGTAAAATTATTGAATTTTAATAGGCAAAATTATGATATCGTTAAGGCATATACAGCAATTAAAGAGAAGCAATTTGAGCATTGTAAAAATGATCCATTATTTAACCAAATTCCAATAACATCAGCAAAGAGAAAAATCTCGACAATTAACAAGCTGCCAACAGGTAAAACAGAGAATGCAGACAGAAAATATGAAGATGTTATTTGTCAATTAATGGTATCTTTACTTTACCCCCATCTTGATTTTGCTGCCGAACAAAGTCGTACTGACTCAGGAGTGCTAATACGTGATCTGATCTTCTATAATAATACTTCTGATCCTTTTTTAAAGGATATTTATGAAACTTATCAATGTAAGCAAATCGTTTTTGAACTTAAAAATGTAAAAGAAATATCAAGAGAACATATATCTCAGTTGAATAGATATTTAAATGCTCAATTTGGAAGTTTTGGAGTTATTGTAACACGAAATGCTCCACCAAAAAAAATATATAAGAATGTTGTTGATTTGTGGTCAGGACAGAGAAAGTGTATTTTAATACTTGATGATTCAGACATACAACTGATGACACAGGTTTTTATTAGTAAGCAAAGGAATCCTATTGAAGTCATAAAAAAGAAGTATATAGAGTTTACAAGGGCTTGCCCATCATAATAATAGACATTATGGAAGAAACTGAAATCGATAAATTTGAAAAAAATCAAAATCAGCTTGATGGTCTTCATGAAGAAATATCTGCATTGTCAAAAAAGTCTTATACCGATGCGATAAATCTTTTTAAATTGAAGTTAGTAAATCAAGTAATTCAGGGTGCTAATCAAATACTTGGTGGCACCTACAAGCCTTTTCAAGATTTTGACTCTTTTAGTGAAGAAGATTTGCCGACTAATAGTGATGTGACATTAGTTTTATCACAATACTTAAATTGCATGGAAAGTTATAGAGTTAAAAGAATAAATTCTCAGATTGAATGGACTTCAACTGGAAGTGTTGCGAAAATATATTGGTTTTGGGAGGGGACAAAAAAAGAAACATATCCACCAAAAAATATAAAGAGATAATGACTAAAAAGAAGAGAGGTTTGCCTTCAGATACATTAGTTGAGAAGTTCACGATGCTTTCAGGGCTTTTGAATTCAGTATACACTGAAATGAAAGAGTTGTCCAAGAAAAAACCTGATGAGCCTTTAAATAAATTTAAGGTAAAAAATGTCAATAGAGTACTTGAACAAGTTAAAGAAGTTCTGAAAGATGAGCCGACAATTGAATTTTTAGATTTATTAGATGATGAAACTTTGCCATCGAATAGTGATGCTATTTTGATAATCGGCCAATATATTGCCTCTATGAGAAGTTTCCGAAATAAATTTACAAATGAGTATAATAGATGGAAAACAATTGAAAATCCAGAAGGTGAAAGAGTATGATAATAATGTTGGTTAACATGCGGTCATAAAACATTTGTCGCTTAGTAGTTTTCGAGTTCTTGTTCTTCAAATCAACTTTTTTACAGTGGATATAGATGCGTTCCGAAAACCCAACATTCATACCGCCAAACGTTATCCCCAGAGAAGCACGTTGTGACCCTTTTTGTTGAGCCGCATTCAACGCCACAGGTTGCAGGTCAGATTGGTCAAGCCGATCTTGGCGATCCCCACTACATCCTCGTCCTACTCCTAAGTACTCCTAAGCATCATCGGGAAAAAGTATGGCGTTTTTCCTATCACGCTTCTGAGATCTTCCTCTTACACAATTTTCTTTGTCTAACGATCGCAATCAGCCGCCCGCTGTTCCGTTGGCAACCGGCTTTGAAAGAGGCAACAGCTTTTGCTCTGTCTCAAAAAACGGAGGGACTTGTGGATCGGTCTGAATTGGATTGTTCGGCAATTTTTGAATTTTTAGTTTGACATTTCAACTGTCGTGACAAAAGTTTTCTCCAAGAAACTGCAAATACCCATTTGATTTGATAAGAATGCCTTCAAAGACGCTGACAAGCGAAGTGCTGTGAATATTAAATGCCGTGGCAATTTTAAGGTAATTTTTCCCTTTTCGGTGCGCTGTTCCGGCAGATCTAAGATTCTGGAGATTTCTCAAAAAGTCTATTTGCTCTTTATAACCATCGACCTCTCGAATTTCCAGTACTCGTTCTAAGCGAGATATGCTTCCTTTTATCGTGCCAACTTCTTCTTTTGGAATGAGGCGGTTCAACTGCTTTTCGTTCAGTGAATCCACCAAGATTTTGGTTAAAGCCAAAATCAAATCGTCAAAATCTTTCTGCTCATTTGTTGAAGGAATTCGTATTGATCGTAAATGATGCTCATCTTCTCTTGCCAGAGGCAGTAATAAAGGCCATCCTAAAACTTCCTGACTTCTACGTTGAAAATTTGAGTAAAGAGAAACAAAATTATGTTCAGGTCGATCTGAATCAGTGAACTGAGCCAAGACTTGGCGTTTAAAATAAGTCTCGCTCACATTTCCAACATCTGCAATGTTCTGACTTCGCCAGTGAAGTTGTTCATCATAAGGTAGATCTCTTCCTAAATCACCTAGCCAAGCGCAAACTTTATCGGGATGATGGTTGTCCATTTGCATTCCCCATAGGGAACCACAGCGAAGATATGAATCCTCCACCGAAAACTTACTCGTTTGCTGATAATATTTGTCCAATATAGCTTTGCGAAAATGAACAGGTGTTAAATAGTGGGGTGCCTCCGGGTTTGCGCCGAAATAATCTGCTAATTCATCAGGGTTCGATGTATGGATCAATTTGTCTCCGTCATCATCTATGCCAATAATAAAATCGACATATTGAGGTTTTTCTTTCTTTGTAAAACCCCACATGCCACTTTTTTCTTTTGGGAGAGGGGGAATGAGTCGTTTTCCCAGCAATCGTGAGAATGAATTAAATCTACAAATACTGTCCCCGTTGCCATAATGAAGTCCCCAGCAGTACAATTCTTTCTGATGATTTTCTCCCCCAGGAGTAAGTCCTAATGTTTCTAAACTATGTTGAGAATGTTCCCGGTAATCAAATTGAATTGATAGGTGCATCTCTTTTATGGCTAGAAATTGGCGAATTTCTTTTAACCTAATTTCAACTCTGTTGGGCTTTACAATTGCAACAATTTGCTCACTTCCGGAGTCATCAATTTTTATATAATTATCTTCCTTAGGGTCATAATAAAGCTGATGAAATAAACGAAATTCTTCATTAATTTCAAGGTAGTATGGGTGCGTACCGTAGAATTCACGATCAATAATTAGGGGTTCAATGCCACTATTGTCTCCAAAACGATAATATGCTGTAATATCTTTTCCATCTTTATGATGTATGCAAGTGCCGGGATAACCATGTCCGTGAGATAAATCCCAAGATGTTGTATCAAGCCGGTCTTGGATTTGCGATGAAGGAATTAAGGCACAATAAATTCCATGGCTATGAATTGAGGATCTATCTGACCAATATACCGTAACCATTTCAGTTAGAGGGATTGATCTACATAGTCTTTCCAGGGTTTCAGTTTGATTTAGGCGCTGAGTGTCCTTTGTTACATCATTATTTTGATTCATCTTTCGATGTCCATTTTAATCCGAACATTATTTATTATCTGTATTACAGAATATCTGAGCTAACCTGAATAAAATACGGTACATTACAGGGTTAATACATTGAATATTTGATCTCTTTCAATCAGAGTGAGCGGCGCTAAAATGTTAATAGGCCTTGTTTAAATCACAATAGCGCCTTGGTCGCTTTTGTAATAGGAATAAGTCTAAGCGTTTTGAGTTACTGACGATGAATGAGAGGCTTATATACCTTGTGAGGCGTTCACAGTTAAGACTGTTTCTTGAAAATCTTTGAAACAGCTGGAGCATAACGCTTTTCGAGATGATTTAAATCACCATATTCCCGCCAATTCGATTCCAATTGTGGATCAATGGTGCCTTGTGTCTTTCCAAAACTTATTCCTAGCGTTTTCATTACGTTTGTTACTTCCTCGAGGTCATCCATTGTTTCTGAGAGAAACCGAATAGCATTGCGTATTCCATCTTCCGCATGCAAATCGAACATAATAGAGAATTTATGCACGAATAGGTTCCGTGCTTTAAGCGTCCTCTTTAGATTCTCGTCGAAGTTTTCTTCAATTTTGACGTTTTTTCTCAGAATTGTCAGTAACTGGCCTAAAGTTTTTGGATCTTCATTTAGTATGGCTTTTTTGGCTTCAATTTCATTCTTCGCGAATACCACTTTAGCCGTAAAGCCGATGATATATTCTAGATCCTGTAGCAAGATCAGCCGACAACCGATTTCTGAAAAAAGTTCTTCTCGTGGATCGGGATAATAATCTAAGCCTAGCTCATAGGGGAGTGTTCGTCGTGTTTTTCTCATTAGTCTTTATGCATAACGGCAGCTAAAATCGAGCCCAATGATTAGGCCGACGAATCAGCTGCACTTCTTGGTTTCCCGAAATTATGGTCTTATTGTAATTATTTCTCGATTTTGATTGGTATGTAATATCCCTCAATGCTTTCCTTGGTGAAAGGTACATTCTGGCTGAATGTGGTAAATCCTATACCCCTAAAATACAAACTTATGTCCATGTGCCCCTGCTCTAGGTAACGCCTTGCTATTGTTGTTGGAAGTAGCTTTGCGGTAGCTTTTACCCGTGTACCTGGGGGGATAGTTAACGCGTCATCATCAATCGCTTTGGAATCAGAATCTGTGATTTCAAAAGTATATATTTCATGATATCCCTCTGTCCCTGGATGCCAGAAGAACGTGTCTCCTCTTTTAGCTATTGTTATTTCTTTGTCTTTTTCATTCTCTAATGCTACAATCACATATACGTCTTCTGCCTTCGATACAATCCGATTAAATGCTTGAGATATTCCATATCCCTTTTCGATGATGTAAAAACAAAGCCCCAGTATACCAACTAATGTACCTATAGCTGTCAACTTAGATGGCAATGACCAAGATTCCCATTGTTTTCTTGTTGGTATCAACTGCTTTCCTCTCTGCTCTTCTTTTTCACCATAAAATAGTGGGGACCTGCAAAAAATCGCACAGCTATTTTTATCAGGTGCATCCGGCTTGGTTAGTTATGTCTTCCATCATATTCTAGTTGCTAAGATCTGCAAGGGTGTCAGAGACAGTTTGTTCAATTTGTTGTACGGCATCGATGAGGACTGTGAACTGGCTCTGGTGAATAATTCTTGCAGAAACGTGTCACAGCGTTCTGATGGTCGTTGATGTCTTCAATAATATCACTTCTCGTTGTGGAGTGTTGCATGCTGTCGGTTGCATATTCGAGTACACCTTCGGTGAATTTGCTCCAAATGGCTTTGTCGGGCACTGGAATGATACCAAGAATGCGCTTAATGAACATAGTGCTAGCATTGATTGCAAGGTGCCGCAGCCAAAAATGCGTAATGTCCTGCTGTCGCATCAAACATCGGCAAGAAACTGGAGTCGGTGTCATAAGTTCCTTTAGGCCACGTTTTTGTTCAAACGGTGGAACTGCCTGTTGTTGCAGCTCCCTTTTCCAACTACTCACCTGAACAGGGTGGACATTCTTGGGTGATCTTCGGGGGGTTTTCACACCATGAATGGCTTCCAATGCCACCTAGGCTTTAAAATCAGCACTGAAACTCTTGCGCTTTCGTTCGCTCATACTTGCTCCTTTGATTAAGACAAGTTACCAACTTAAATCATTATCCGAAAACCGGGGATGGGGGACGTTGTTCCGTAACTGCAAAAGTTAGAGGGCTTTTTCAGGGGCAAGAAAGTTGAGTTCTCAAAGTGGTTTGAACTTATATTTGAAGACAGGTTGTGAGCGATAGGGTACTCCGCGTGTTGTGAAAAGAGGTATGAGGTTCGACTCCTCTGTCACCCACATACATACATTGAAAAAGCACGGTGCCCCCGTGCTTTTTGCGTTTCTATAAAGATATTTTGCTTGGATGCTTCCCCCCTTGTCCAAAAATCACTTTTCTGAGCAATCAAAACCGACTTGTGAAGGTTTTTCGACGCCTCAAATACAACGGTTTTCTGTTTGAAACATCGACAGGAATCAGGGATTGGCTTTGCAGCAATTTTCTCTATCTCTCGAAAATCAGGACTCGTAATCTGAATCCGAATTCAGTTTGGGATATTCTGAGCAAAGCCAAAGGGGCGCCTTCTCCAAAGAGCAGGATATGCAAGATGGACTGGCTTCAGTATAAAACACAGGCGGTCTTAAAATAGGTGCTAGACGGTCAAGCTAAGCCGCAATAGGCTGATGGCACAGCGTTCGTTTAAAGCAGTTTAGAAGCGACCACCGCAGAAGCGAAACCGTCGAGCCCATTGTCGGCTTGAGTGCTTGGTTAACGGCTTATTTTTACGCTGATAGGTCTTTTGCAATTTGAGCAAGTTGTGTTTACTGTAGAGCCCTTTTTTCCTTTTACAGAATAAGGGTGTCCACAGAGAAACGAGAGGTTGATCGTTATGGTGCCACTTATAAGTCCTCCGTTCGTTTAGGTATGCAGATAGGCTCAGCGGTGTCAATCGCGACCGAAGGAAGCTTCTGGCATCCGCGGGATTGCAAGGTTAGTAACCCACACGAATTCGCTTAAACAGTTCGTTTAGATCCAATCCAATGCCGAATAAGTTGGGTTTCATGAGCACGATATCGAGCCAATTTGATTTTGGATCCGTTTTCAGATCTGGAAATTTCGTTATCAGCCGCCCAATTGCTTGTTGAGCAATTGGTATATTTGATCCAATACTTGGATGTAGATGCGATAGCTGAGCAGCTTTGTCACAGAAAAGTTTATAAGTCGCGAGCGCAGGCCCTGGTTGTTGCAAGTTGTCATACGCTATTGCAAGATTGATGAGAGCATCACAATCGTTGGGGTTTAAATTGAGTGCTTGCTTTAGGGGCTCCACTGCATCTTTGTATTTGCCCATCCCGTTTAGTACCCAGCCAAGTGCTCCTGATATCTGGAAGGAATTAGGATCTTTAAATTTCGCGTTTCGCAACGTAAGCTCTGCATTTTCGCTCTCGCCAAGAGTCATCTCGATCAGGCCTATGCTTAGCAGAGCCCCTGCTTCTAGACTGGCCCCAGAAGCAATAGATTTCTGGAAGCACCTCTTGGCCTCCTCTAGATCGGCCCCTGATCCCCGCCGCTGTCCATATTCGTTGTATTCAAAGCAAATTCCCGCGTTATAGAAGTTGTGCTCGGGATTGTGGCCGTTTTGAGCAAGATCAACAAAAAGAGCACCTGCTGTAGACCAATTGCCACTACTCATCATACTATGTGCACGGGCTTCTCTTTGGCTGTCTGTTTCCATATCAATGTCTTAATTGTTTGTTACCGATAACGCTACCCATCACCAGCAGCTAAAAGCAGAGCGAGGAACGAGCAGCGTTTTTTGCTGTCCGAGTGCATGCGATTGTTAGCGCCATTAAACAGCCCGCATTATGTAGAACGTATACCCATAATCTTCGTGATGCTCTTTGAAGGACTTCATTTCTTCTTCCGTTTCATGAATTACAGCCTGCATTACCTCATCACTGCTATCTTTCAATGCCATAATGTTTTCACGCAGAGGATCATAATAATTTTCCCACCAAGCTTTTAAGGGTAACCGATGTGCAGCAAGAAACTCAAATCCCGATGAGTTGATCAAATCTACATTTTTTGATTCGGTCTTGATGCCTGGATAAATATTCTTCATATATTGCGTTACAACTTCCGGGACATCATTTGAAAAGTAATTCATCTCTGAAATCACTGCGACGCCATTCTTTGCCATAAACGGCCTCCAAGCTTTTAGCGCGCCTTCAAAGGTTATGATATATGCAGCTCCTTCAGACCACAAAAGATCGATTGTCTCTAGCTTCCAGTTAAGATTTCCCATATTGCACTCTATTGGCTCAATCAAATCTTCCAAACCTTCCAGTCTAGCTCGATTCATCATTTGATCCAAAAAATCGTTCGAAAAATCTACGGCCTTCACCTTAGAGCGATACTTCCCAGCCAGAATCAAGGCTCCCGCACCTGTGCCACATCCAATATCCGCAACTCTAGGATTTGGGGGGAGTTCGGGTAACTGATTAAGTATGTAATCAGAGAAACCTGGATCACCTGGTCCTTGCCTTTCTAAGCCACTGTATAACTTGATGAGTGCTTCAGTATATTTTTCCTGATCTTCCATTGGATGCGTCTTAACATGTAGTTGGTTACTGTATGGTGCGTCTATTTCAGTTTTAGCGCTAACATTATTTATTATCTGTATTACAGCGAATATTTGATTAAGGGGCAAGATTGCATGTCTATTGTATCAGTTATTCGGCATACGTATAACTTAAAGAGCCTGATGTTTTCGACTTCTATGTAGATTTCTCTCTCTTGAAAATCAAGCTACTATCGATCAAAGAGAGTGGCGTTTTCATGTAAAAGGGCCTTACTAAAAGGATAATTTGCTTCTCATGCAGTAATACTACGATAATAATATAGCCTTTTCATCAGAAACCATACCCCGTTTGACCCCCATGGTGGTTGAGCGGGGTTAGTTTTTATTGTGAGATTTCCATCGTTGTTACTTGTTAATTTCTGATGTTTAGCTCGACTGACTCCTCCCATATCCTTTCTGATGACAGAATTGTAACTGCTATCCGGGCAATCATTCACCAGGAGCTTGCCAGAGCTTTGGATGTTCAGCAGAAAGACAAATTGCTGACTGTCGATGAAGCAGCGGAGATGCTGAGCCTTGCCGTTCCTACGGTGTATAAGCTAGTTAATCAGAACAAGATTCCATTCATGAAGAGAACCAAGCGCTTGTATTTTCTCTGTGGTTTGAGCCCGAAAAACTGATTAAGCTTATTCTGGAGTGTGCAGTAGCTGCTTTTTTGTGAGTATGGATAAAAATACCTATACTTGTGTGGTTTATATGGTATAAATATCCGTCATTCTATGAGTCAAAAAGCCACTGCAATTGATAAGGCAAAAACGATTATCCTGAAGCAGGGAGGGATAATCCGTACACAGGAAGCGATAAAGCAGGGGATCCATCCCAGAACCCTTTACCAGCTTCGGGATAGCGGGGAACTTGAGCAGCTTTCCCGAGGTGTTTATAAGCTTAGAGAAGGCAAGCCGCTTGAACATCCTGATATTGTTACTGTTGCCATAAGAGTGCCAAAAGGGGTAATCTGCCTTGTTTCAGCCCTTTCATTTCATGAGATGACCACTCAGGTCCCTCATGCTGTTTCCGTTGCGCTCGAAAAAGGTGCCGAACAACCAAGAATTGATTTCCCGCCGGTAACTGTTTTTCGCTTTTCCTCTGCATGCTTTTCTGCAGGCATTGAAACTCATATGCTTGATGGCGTTTCGGTGAGGATCTACAGTCCCGAAAAGACCCTTGTGGATTGTTTCAAATTTCGCAATACCATCGGTATGGATGTTGTGCTTGAAGCACTGAAACTCTATCAGCAAAGAAAGCAGAAAGACCTCAATGTCCTTATGGATCATGCAAAAACGTGTCGTGTGGCATCAGTGATGATGCCTTACCTGGAGGCGACGCTATGACAGCAAAACCGATCAAGAATATTGGTGCTTCCGTGAGGCGGCGTCTGCTGAACAAAGCCCGTGAAGAGGGGAGAGGGCTTCAGGAGTTGATGCAATATTATGCCATGGGATTAGGGGACGTTGTTCCGTAACTACAAAAGTTGGGAGGCCTTCTCAGGGGCAAGAAGGTTGAGTTCTCAAAGTGGTTTGAACTTATACTTGAAGACAGGTTGTGAGCGATAGGGTACTCCGCGTGTTGTGAAAAGAGGTATAAGGTTCGACTCTTCTGTCACCTACGCAAAAAGAAATACAAAAAACACGGCGATCCCATACTTTTTAGTTCGCTGTGAAAGTTTTTCGCTTACGGAACAACGTCCCCTATCCCTTGGAAAAAATTGATTCTAACGGGTTTTTTGCATAAATTAAAGGAGTAATATCTGATTACAAAATATATGGATACGGGGAAATCTGCGTGGATTTTTTGTTTTGCAATAATTCATTAAAACAGCACAATGATGAACAAAAAAGGAAAAGAAATTCAGGGTAAAGCAGAAAAGCTCTATGCCGACCTCAAACAATTGAAGACAGAAGCGCTTGAGGCCAAGAATTCACTTGACGCTGACCAGGACGTGATTGAAACCGTAAATCGGATTAAGGAAGAACTTGGTATTTCTTCTGAGGTTTTGCGGACTGCGACAGGGGATCAACAGAATGATTGCCACTGGTGTAAAGGTGCTTCAGGGGTATAATTCGGGGAAGAAAAATGTCCTCGTCAAGTCCTGCTGGTAACAGATCGACATGGATTAAATCCGTCAAAGCGGAAACGCGCTT
>JAKSCY010000776.1 GCA_022360355.1 Chlorobiales bacterium | reverse complement strand
GATAACCTGATCCGAGATCATATCGACCTCGTGTAGGACATGACTGGACACGATGACGTGACGTCCTTCTGCCGCGTACTCGCGGAAGAGGGCGATGGTCTGCGCCCGTACCAGGGGATCGAGACCGTTGAGCGGTTCGTCCAGAACCAGTACCTGCGGATCATGGGCCAGGGCCTGGGCGAGGCGGATACGTTGGCGCATGCCCTTGCTATAGGCGGCGACCTTGCGTCCGGCGGCCTCACAGAGGCCGACCTGCTCGATGGCCTTTTGGGTTTGTTTGATGCATTTGTTCGAGGGCTGCCCGGCCAGCCGCAGGAAGGAATAGATGAACTGGAAGCCGGTCAGTCCCTTGGGGAAGGCGTCAAACTGGGTGGCATAGCCCACGCGCCCAAACAGGCGATGGGGCTGGGAGGGGGGGGTGCCCAGTACGGAGATGCTTCCGCGCGTGGGACGCACGAGACCGGTGATTAGATTCATCAGGGTGGTTTTGCCGGCGCCGTTGGGACCGACCAGGCTGGTAATGCCGGGTTCGATGGTGAGTGTCACGCGATTGACACCGAGCACCTCGCCATAGAAGCGCGAGACATTATCCAACTGGATCTGATGGTCGGGGCCGTGACTCATTTGACCACCTCAAAGGCACGCACCCGTTTGGCCAGCAGGAGCAGACAGCAGAGACAGAGAGCACCCAGTACGCTCCAGGCCTGGACCAGACTCAGATCCGTTCGTACGACTTGGTGACGCAGCAGGTCCCCCCAGATCGTGTGCATGACCTCGGATAGATTCAGCAGGGAACCATAGTCGGTATTCAAGACCTCGTTGATGACTTCACCGAAACCCGCCCCCAGGAAGAATACACCCAAGATCATGGATCCGGCGGCGATCTTCCACTTGACCCAAGCGGAAAGAGCCAGGGCGAGGAGCGACAGGACCGTGATCCAGAGCCCTAAGGCCAGTACCGTGGCACCGATGAGCCAGAGATGGTTCTGTATCCAGCTCCAGCCCTCGCAGCCCCCCTGAATGGCGAAGAGCAAGAGGCTGGGCACCCAG
>JAKSCY010000232.1 GCA_022360355.1 Chlorobiales bacterium | reverse complement strand
TCCAAGAATTCCTTGCCGGGAATGGCAACGCGTCCGACATTCCCTGAAAAGGGGGACGTGACAGACGTGGATACAAATCGCTTGCCTTTGAGGTCATGGATGATTGCTTTGAGAGGCTACATCTGTTAACAATTTGGAAACTGTTCGCGCACTCGCGAGACATGGCGGAGATGTTCGGCTCTCCCTTTACGATCGGGGCCTACAGATTGACGATTTCCGCGCAGGCCCATCAGCTTTTGAGGCAAAACGCGTCGAAGTTCTCTCTGATTCACCCACCAACAATGGAGTAAGAGAAATGAAGCCGGAATCGACCGGGCGTAAGAAGGGCTACTGGGGAAAAATATGCAACGTCGATCTCAGTTCGGGCAGCATCGAAATGGAGGAATTGGAGGACGAGATTTACAGGAAATACCTCAGTGGGGTGGGATTAGGTGCCAAGATCCTTTGGGACAGGATGGAACCGGGCGCGGATCCCATGGGACCCGACAATATTCTCGGTTTCACTACCGGCGTCTTAACGGATACCGGGGCCGCGTTTTCCGGTAGATTCACCGTCGTGGCCAAATCCCCGGCCACCGGGGGATGGGGCGACGCAAACTGTGGCGGATACTTCTCCCCTTTCCTGAAGAAGTGCGGGATCGACGCACTGTTCTTTTCCGGTGTGAGCGAAAAACCGGTCTATTTGTTCATTGATGAGCAAGGAGCCGAACTCAAGGATGCATCCGGCCTGTGGGGAAAGGATGCCGTGGAGACGGAGGATGAACTTCAAGCCGCATACGGAAAGGCGGCGAGAGTGGCTTGCATAGGAACCTCCGGTGAGAAGTGCAGCTTCATAGCGGGCATTAGTACCGACCGAGGTCGCATAGCGGCCCGCAGCGGATTGGGCGGCGTGATGGGCTCCAAGAAACTGAAGGCCGTGGTGGCACGAGGAAAACTGCGATCAGAAGTTTCGGACAAGGCGCGGGTGAAGGAATTGACCCGCGGATTTCGCGATCGTCTTAAGTCCCGGGATTCATTGAAGGGCATTCTGTCCGACTGGACCACCTCGCTGTCGGGCTGGATAGCGGGCAAAGGGTTCTACTTGCGTAC
>JAKSCY010000380.1 GCA_022360355.1 Chlorobiales bacterium | reverse complement strand
TGAGCTAAGCGCTGAAAGCATCTAAGTGCGAAACTCGCCTCAAGATGAGATTTCCCCAAGAGGCTCCTGGAAGATGACCAGGTTGATAGGCTACAGGTGTAAGCACAGTAATGTGTTGAGCCGAGTAGTACTAATAAGCCAATTGACTTAACCTTTTTTATTATTCATGGGTATCCTCGGCAGGAAAGTTTATATGTTTACCGGGAGCTTAATCCCGTAGAAAGCCACGCGTTGTGCTTCGTAAGCAACTAAGTTTACGGCGACTATATCCCAGGTGATCACCTCTTCCCATTCCGAACAGAGTCGTTAAGCCCTGGAGAGCCGATGGTACTGCGTAACAGCGGGAGAGTAGGTCGTCGCCGGTTTTTTTTATTATACACCACAAAAGCCCATCTCATAAGGATGGGCTTTTGTGTTATGTATCCTGCGGTTGGAGCAAGGGACGTAAAGGACTGAAAGGGCCTAAGCGAACCTGTTATGGTTCCTTATGCTTCAACACATCAACATCTTTTCCCTCTTTGCCAACTGCCTACTGATGACTCCCAATTGATTATATATTGGGTGCTCAGAATTCTTTTGTATTATGCGGAAAGCTGTTGTTCATAAAACACCAGGAAACGAGATGACTATAAAAGAAATTGAGAAAAAAACTTTGGCGCTGAACGCTCTGGACAAAATCCATTTGGTTGAGAAGCTTCTCTCCAGCCTGGATAAACCCGATCCTGAAATCGAAAAGGCGTGGATAAAGGAAGCCGAAGAACGGTTTGCCGCGTATGAAAAAGGCGAACTCAAAGCCATTCCTTTTGAGAAGGTGTTGAAAGACATTAAACGAAAATGAATGTATACTTTTCGGCTCTCGCTCAAAAGGAATTACAGGATGCTGTCTCTTATTACGACGAAATATCCCCCTCATTAGGTGATGAACTTATACGAGAAATAGAGCAAGCCAAGAACAACATCCTTTCATTTCCCTTTGCTTGGTCTTCTGTCGGCAAAGAACAGCGAAAATATATT
>JAKSCY010000751.1 GCA_022360355.1 Chlorobiales bacterium | reverse complement strand
TGTGCAGTTGCTGCAATTATTGTTAACGATGAAGGGAATATCCTTTTAACTCGCCGCGCTGTTGAACCCAATGCAGGAATGTTGGATCTTCCCGGAGGATTTGTTGATCCAATGGAAACCGTTGAAGATTGTTTATTGCGGGAAATAAAAGAAGAGCTAAACCTGGATATAACATCTTTCAAATACCTGGTATCCTTCCCTAACCAGTATGTTTTTTCAGGGTATACCGTTTATACCATTGATTTAGGTTTTGTTTGCCAGGTAAAAAGCCTGGATAATATGCATGCTCAGGATGATATCTCAGGATACGAGTTTATAAATCCCGAAGAAATAGATTTTCAGGAAGTTAGTTCTGATTCCATCAGGAATATTATTAAAGCCTACATAGTTCATGGTAATCGCATTTAAAGCAGCGTAGGCCCGAGCAATAGTCCGGGCCGGAGTTGGCGAGAGGTCTTCAAAGGCGCACTTGAGGGGGATGTGTGTCTGCCGGAATTGAAGGCTGGTGTGGGTTGAAGGGTTCTATTGCTCTAGACTTTTTTGCTTAGCTTTTTGTAGTAATGACATCGGAATGATTAAGAATTGAGTATTCTTAATTATTTCAGCTTGAAGTAGGGTTTGGGACAACGTCCCAATAAAAAGAAAATCATAGAAAGAATCTTTTAACTAAACGACATTGCAATGATTTGAGTTGGGAACATAAATTGTTTAAATACGATTGCCCTAATTTATAAATCGACTAGACAGCGATTTAGACTAAAAATAAATAAGGAAGAGCAGATTTTATTTAACCAGTTCTTAAATCATTATTTTCTATTTTTAAAAGAAAAAATGAGTCAGGAGTTACAGGTTCTTGTTATCAGTGCAGCATCAATTGGTTTCTTTCATACATTATTTGGACCCGACCATTACCTGCCATTTATAATGATTGGTAAAGCACGCCAATGGAAGATAAGTAAAATACTAGGCTTAACGGTAATTTGTGGAGTAGGACATATACTTAGTTCGGTTGTTGTC
>JAKSCY010000485.1 GCA_022360355.1 Chlorobiales bacterium | reverse complement strand
CGCGAACCAATAAAACAATCGTCTTCTATAATGACAGGAGAGGCCTGAACAGGTTCCAGTACTCCGCCTATTCCAACACCTCCGCTAAGATGAACATTCTTCCCGATCTGGGCACAAGAGCCAACAGTTGCCCAGGTATCCACCATTGTTCCCGAATCAACATATGCACCAATATTTACATAGGAAGGCATCATGATTACACCTTTGGCCAGATAAGAACCATAGCGGGCAACAGCATGAGGAACAACCCTAACACCCAATTCGTCATAATTACGTTTTAAGTCGATTTTATCGTGAAACTCCAGTGGGCCTATCTCAAGCCTTTTCATTCCCTGAATAGGGAAATACATCAAAACACCTTTTTTTACCCATTCATTCACTTGCCAGTTTTGCAAACTGCCTTCTGAGCTATAAATCGGTTCACTAACCCTAACTTCACCTTTATCAAGCATTTCGATGACTTCCCGGATACTTTCCTGTGTTGTTTTATCTTTTAGTAATTCCTGGTTTTCCCAGGCAGTGTCAATAATAGTGCGTAATTCTTTACTCATATACTGATTTTTTGTTCAAAATTAGACAAAAAAAGAAAAGGTTAGTAGACTTCTTTGTAAATTTGCAAATCAAAATTCAATTTATATCTTTAGAATATCAATGGGACGTATATTGGCTATCGACTATGGACAAAAAAGAGTAGGACTCGCAGTAACGGATGAGTTACAATTGATCGCCAATGCACTCTCTACTGTTCATTCTAAAGATATTTTTCAATTTTTGAACAATTATTTAAAAAAAGAAAAGGTAGATTGTATTGTTGTGGGAGAACCGCGACAGATGAATAATGAATTATCGGAATCCATAGTATTTATTGATCCGTTTATTAAAAAATTAAAAAAAGAATTTCCTGAAATGCCGATTGTAAGATTTGATGAACGTTTTACTTCTAAGCTAGCCTCACAAGCAATACTGGATGCAGGACTAAAAAAGAAGAATCGTCAAAACAAAGGACTCATTGATAAAATGAGTGCAACCATCTTATTGCAATCGTATATGCATTCAAAATCAGGAATACTATAAAGACAT
>JAKSCY010000525.1 GCA_022360355.1 Chlorobiales bacterium | reverse complement strand
ACCCCGGTGACGGCCAGGGCCAAGCCAAACCAGATTAGGAGGTTGGATTGGGGGACCACCGTCCAGCAGACGGCCACGATTATCAGGGCGTTGACCAGGGTGGCCCACATCCCCAGGAAAGCCTGGCGGTAAATCTGGTTGACCACCTCCTTGGCCAACCGGGTTTGGGAAAAATGGTTCATGAGGTTACGGCTTCTCCGATGGTCCTGATCCGGGAGAAGACATCTATACCACAATTTGAACCTTATCGGATATCCGGATATGCCGCTATCCGGTCTCAGATCCGGAAAGGGCGGCCGATCCGGGGGACTTTGACCTCTACCTCGGCCGCCGCCCCCCTTATGGCCTCAAGGAAGGGCCGGATATCCACGAGCTGGGACAAAGGAGGGTAGAAGTCGTCCCAATGATGGGGAATGACCAGCCCGGGTTTGAGAATCCTGACGTATTCCAGGGCGATCCGGCAGATCCGGCTGTGGCCCTGGAGAGGAAGGAGGAGGACGTCGATCTTCTCTTCGGCCAGGTCCGCAAGCTCCTCGGAGCCGGAGCCGGCCGAGCCGAAGTGACGCAGCACCAACCCCCCTGTCTCGAACCGCCAGGAGAGAACCCTCCCGGCCGGATAATCCCGGGCCAGGGGGAGAAGGCTGAAAAACCGGCGGTTGACCCTGATCAGGGTCTTGAGGACCAGGGGCAGGTCGAACCTGACATGACGGCTGGGCCGGGCCTTGGCCCGATACCAGCCCAGGTCGAGAACCCCTCTTCCTTCCTCGACCCTGGTGATACCAGAAGCGGGAAGCCCCTCCCGGATGAGGGTTTGGGCCGGGGTGGCGTCGCAATAGACCCTGGCCCTGGTTTGGCCGGCGATGGCCGGAACGTCCAGGAGGTGGTCGAACTGACCGTGGGAGATGAAGATCTGGTCGGCCTCCCGGACCTGGCCCGGCTTAAGGTCCAGGATCGGTCTGGCGGAAGGATTGCGGGAGAGAAAGGGATCGATCAGAAAGACCCCGCTCGGACCGGCCACCCTGAACCCGGCCGTGCCCCACCAGGTCAGCTCGAGGGTGCTTTGGGCCGGAGAGAGACCGCGCTGGGCAAGGGCCACGGGAGGTCAACCTCCTCCAGGAACGAAAAGCCGTTTTACTCCCTCAGCCTGGGATCCAGGGCCTCCCTGAGCCCCTCGCCCAGGAGGTTGTAGGCCAGGACGGTGACCAGGATGGCCAAGCCGGGAAAGACCGACAGCCACCAGGCCACTTCGATGTTGTCCTTGCCGGCGGTCAGGATATTGCCCCAGGAAGGGGTCGGCGGCTGGACCCCTATTCCCAGGAAGGAGAGGGCCGACTCGGTCAGGATGGCCCCGGCCACCCCCAGGGTGGCCGAGACCAGGACCGGGGCCATGGCGTTGGGCAGGAGGTGACGGAAGATGATCCTCGCATCCGAGGCCCCCAGGACCCGGGCCGAGGAGACGAACTCCCGGCCCTTGAGGGTCATGAACTCGGCCCGGACCAGGCGGGCCACCCCCATCCAGGAGGTCAGCCCGATGACGATCATGATGTTCCAGATGGACGGCTCCAGGAGGGCGATCACGGCCAGGATCAGGAAGAAGGCCGGGAAGCAGAGCATGATATCCACCAGCCGCATGATAACAGCGTCCACCCAGCCCGAGTAGTAGCCGGCCAAGGCCCCCAGGACGATCCCGATCAGGGTGGCGATGCCCACGGCCACGAAGCCCACCTTGAGGCTTATCCGGGCCCCGTAGATCATCCGGGCCAAAACGTCCCGGCCCAGTTCGTCGGTCCCCAGGGGATGAACGGCCGAAGGCGGCTCAAGAACCTCCCGCAGGTGAAACTTGTTGGGATCGTGGGGTGAGATCAGGGGGGCCAGGAAGGAGACGGCAAAGAGGATGACCACCACCACCCCGCCGGCCAGGGCCAGCCGGTTCTGCTTGAACCGGCGCCAGGTCTCTTGGGCCAGGGTTCCGGCGGGCATCACTTGACCCTTATCCTGGGATCGACCAGGGCGTAGGAGACGTCGGCCAGAAGGTTGCCCAGGAGAGTCAGGACCGCCCCGATGACCAGGCCGCCCATGACCAGGGGGTAGTCCCGGGACATGACCCCCTGGTAAAAGAGCTGGCCCAGGCCGGGGATGGCGAAGATGGACTCGAAGATGACCGAGCCGCCGATAAGACCGGGCAGGGAGAGGCCCAGCAAGGTGATGACCGGCATCAGGGCGTTGCGCAGGGCGTGCTTGTAGATGACCACCCCCTCCTTGAGCCCCTTGGCCCGGGCGGTGGTGATGT
>JAKSCY010000634.1 GCA_022360355.1 Chlorobiales bacterium | reverse complement strand
CCGATCTTTTGATACGCGTGCACGCTTCGAATGCGGGTGAAGCGGTTCACATTGAATCGTAAGGCGGAAGCACCGGTTCTTTTTCACATAGAAATCGTTATCAGGAGTTCGATATGAAATTCTTAATCATCGGTGGTGATGCGGCCGGTATGAGCGCTGCCAGCCGCGCCAGGCGGCTGGATCCCGCTTTGTCGGTGACGGTGTTGGAACAGACCCATGACGTCTCTTACAGCGCATGTAATATGCCTTACAACGTGGCTGATCCAAATCGCAGCATGGATGATCTCGTGGTGCGAACCGCCGACGTTTTTCGCAACAAACAGGGAATCGACCTGAAGACAGGGCACCGGGCGGTACAGATCAATCCAAAGGATCGAACCGTGGATGTGCGGATCGATGATGCCAAAGAATTGACCCTGGCGTACGACCATCTCATGATTGCTACCGGCGCATCTCCTGTCATTCCGGACCTTCCGGGGTTCGATCTTACCGGCGTGATGGCTTTGAAACAATTGGCCGACGGCAGGGCGGTCAAATCATTTCTACAGCAAAACGATGTCCGGCATACGGTCATCATCGGCATGGGGTATATCGCCCTGGAGATGTGCGAAGCCCTGCATGCCAGGGGCGTTAAGGTGGAGATGGTCAAGCCCGGACCGCATCTCCTGCCCTGGATGCCGCGAGAACTGGCGGCTGACGTTCAGGAGGAACTGGCAGCGCATGATGTGGTGCTGCATCTGCGAAAGGGCGTCCAGCGCATCGAGCGGGACGGCAAGGGGCTGAGGGTCGTCTGCCCGGATCTTTCGATTACCACGGACTTGGTCCTGGTGGCCGTTGGGGTTCGCCCCAACAGTCAGCTTGCGGCAACTGCGGGTCTGGACTTAGGAGCGTCCGGCGCCGTTGCCGTGAACCATCAAATGCAGACCTCCGACAGCGCCATCTATTCCGGTGGAGATTGCGCCGATGCCTTTCATGTGGTCACCGGCCGGAGAAGTTGGATTCCGTTGG
>JAKSCY010000727.1 GCA_022360355.1 Chlorobiales bacterium | reverse complement strand
TGGGGTCCAGTGCGTTCTCGACCGCGTCGATTAAATCGTCGAGCCCGAAATGTTCTTCCGAGCAGCTGGCGCCCCGGGCAAACTGAAGCATGTCATTGATCAGTTGTTCCAGGTCGTGCAGGCAGCGGGTCGACTTGTCCATGAGTTCGAACCTGCGGTCATCCGTCAGGTCGTTCAACGTGGCGTTGGAGGTATACAAGAGTGCCGCCGACAGGGGCGTGCGAATCTGATGAGCCAGCGCCGCAGCCATTTCACCCATTGCGGCCAGACGGCGATGGCGGGACAGGAGTTCTTGAAGTTTGCGGTTTTCCGTGACGTCGGTGAGCAGCAGGACTCGTCCCGGGCCGGGCTCCAGTGCCTGCTGTGCCAGCGTCACTTTGCGTCCGTCGTTGAGGATCAGGTCCCCCTGTTCGTCGGTATCGGCCTTAAAAGCCCGGCGGCAAACCAGCGTCCATTCGTGATTCTGTAACGGCTCACCGAGAAAATCGCCGGCGGCGGAGTTTATTTCCCGGACCACGCCGCCCTCATCCAGCATGACCACGCCGCCGGGCAGTGCTTCCAGCAAAGACGATAGGCGCTGGGCCAAATCCGCGTTGCGGCGAGCCTCTTCCGCCCGCTTACGGTTTGCCGTTTTGAGCTGATCTTTAAGCTGGGCCACCTCTTGCTGCAGTTCTTCGTAGGAGTTCTGCAACTGTCCGGAGACCTGATTGAAGGCCTCGAAAGCGGCTTTTAGGCTGGAAAGATCGGGTTTGGATGACGGCCTTGCTTCCATGTACATGCTCGGGTGACTATGGTCGCCCTAGAAGTAGCAAGAAGCGTGCCAGGGGTTATATTATTAAATAATTCAAGAGGTTATAAATTGAACGGCAAAAGTTTGCCAATCTGTTGACGGCGCGGAAAGGCTTTGCCGCCAGCTATCGACATTATTTTGGCACGTCCAATGCGCCGGCATGGAAGACTCCGGTTTCCGAATGCAGTACCGATTCCGAGTGAACGCCGGTGCCCTTGGCGATAGCGATCTGGCGCCGGTGGCGGCGGAAGATCAGTTTCTCCAAACCGTCGCTCACTGTAGGGGCAATATTCTCGAACCGGGTGAGCAGCCAACGGGTACCGCTCCGTTCGGCTATGCCGACGACCCGGCTGGGCAGACGGAAAGTTAGCGGCAGAAGGGGGTTGGGATAGATCACCGCGTAGCCCGTATCGCCGGATTTGAGCGCGGCTGCATCCGGGCCCGTCCATTCCAGGCTGGTGGCACGCAACACCGTGGAGTGCTGAGAGAATGCACCTTTCTGATCCGCTGCCATGCGAATGACCAGGCTTAGCAGGACATCCACCTTTGCTTCAAGGTGATGCAGTTCCTGCGTCTGTTGATGAGTATCGCTGGGTGGTTCCCGGGGCGCTTCTTCGAACACGGCCAGGGCCTGCAGAGCCCGGGCGGTTTCCTGGTTTGCGTGATCCAGTTCGACGGCATTAATCAGTTCCGAGGGTTCCCAGGCGAGGGGGAGCTGATCATGCAAAGCCAAGCCTTCGAATTGATCGGTTTCTTTAGCCATCACTGTCTCTCCTCCGGCGTGCCGGAATCAGTCTGGCGCCGGGCAGGATATGAATTGATTCGATAGTTTCGCACAGCATCCGCCGCCACTCTCAGGCGCTGGGATTTGTGCGTCAGTTGTTTCTTTTGCCGCCGGACACTGTCCATGGTGCGCTGATTCTGGGACAGCACTTCCTGTAGCGCAGCTCGGACGTCAGGACCGAGTTTATCGATACCGTCGCTCAGCAGATGGCTCAGCAACTCCTGGCGTTCCACGTTCAAGACACCGGCCTC
>JAKSCY010000095.1 GCA_022360355.1 Chlorobiales bacterium | reverse complement strand
GTGACGTAGCCGGTTTGTCCCAAGAAACACGTGATTTTGTCTTCCAGAAAGATAAACCCATATACAGACATTTCTATTGCGATCAGCCGCATGAAAAAATGGTGTTAGATTCTTCATCTACACCCGGCAGGACCGGTCCTCAGTACCAAGTAGCCTAGAGCTGGTTTTAAAACTGCTTTGGGCTGCAATCGGCTGCGAAATCCGTGGGCCTGTGTTCTCGGCAAAAAAGGTTCTCGACCTACAACGGTAGGCCTCCGAGCCTTTTTCACCTCGGGCCTCCCTCGACGTGGCTCGGGACAGGTTGACCACGAGCTTCTCACTCGATTTCGCTGCACAACCAGTTATGAAACCAGTTGTAGTCCACTCCTTATACGTTTTTCAAGCCAGTATCGGCTTATAAAGGTAAAAATATCCTATCAAAACAAGCTACCATCAATTTATGAACAAGTTTTAAAACCCCCGGTATATATAAGAAATATCAATAGTGATGGCAGATTATAGAGAGGTATGAATCTATACCTGTTTGATAATGGGCTGATAGAACGAAGTGGATCATTTTGTTTTGTCGGCCTTTTTTTTGAGGTTTTGCAATGGAAAATGCAGAATTACAGGCTAATGTCCGCATCCTTGCTACCTTACGGGAAACCGAGTTTCCAGTGGTGAGTTGTTATTTAAGCGTCGAACAGGGAGGCGTGGGCTGCCATACCTATTTGGCAGAAAGAAGCCCGCTGTTGCGACGTATGATTCCAAAGCATCATCGTGAATCTTTCGATCAGTCGATTGAACATATCGAGAGTTATGTAGATCGCTATGCGGATGCAACCGATGTACGCGGGATCGTGATTTTCGCTCGGTGCGTGGAAGACCCTTTTTTATTGAATATGCGTTTTCCTGTGCCGGTGACGAACGAGTTGAGTCTGGATTGCGTGCCGCACATCTGCCAATTGATGGCGCTCAAGACGACCTACGACCGTTACGTAGTTATATTGATGACCAAGAAGCGGGCGTCTATCTTAGAGATTAACCTAGGGCAGGTGACGCGACAGACCTGGTCCAAGCACTCGGTAGCGCCCCAACGCATCGAGCGCGAATGGAGTAAAGAGCGCTACCAGCGACAT
>JAKSCY010000600.1 GCA_022360355.1 Chlorobiales bacterium | reverse complement strand
TATTGTTTCAATGTCTCCTCTGTCCTTGGCCAAAGCTTCGACAACTTGTCGGCCGATATACCCGCCGGCTCCGGTGATCAGTACTGAACGGCTCCTGTCGAGTTGCGATTCCGGCATCAGGCGGCCTCCTCTGCAGGCTGGGCCAAGGGACGTCTAGACCAGAAGAAGGCTAGAGTGAGTCCGGCTATGATGTGCCAAATTCCCCACCATCCTGCGATGATCGCCATTCCTCCCAGGCCGTCGAAGAAATCGAATATGAGAACGAGGCCCAGCGCGGAGTTTTGTATGCCCACTTCAATTGCTACGGCTCTCATGTCACGAGCGGGAAGGCGTGCAAGTCTTGCCGTGCCGTATCCCAGCGATATGGCGAGGGCATTGTGGATGAAGACCGCAAAAACGACCAGACCGATTACCGCGATGAAGACATGCCAGTTGGCAGCAAGCGCGCCTGCGACAAAACACATGAACACGATGACCGAAAAAACTTTGAAAGGCTTACGAATTCGATCCACCAAAGCAGGCCACACACGGGAGACCGAAATCCCCAAGACAAGAGGTATCCCCAAGATGACGAAGATAGTGCTGAAGACATCCAGCGGGTTGAGGCTCACCTCCCTCAGGATAGGAGCCGTCGCCGGGTTGAGGCTACCCCAAAGGGCGACGTTCAACGGGGTCATGAATATCGCGGCCGCAGTGGATACCGCGGTCATGCTGACCGACACCGCCGCGTTGCCCTTTGCCAAATAGGTCATTACGTTGGAGAGATTGCCTCCGGGACAGGAACCGATGAGGATCATGCCCAGAGCAATGGAGGGGGCGGGTTCAATGATGAGCGTGAGCACGAAAGTGAAGGCCGGCAGCAGGATGAACTGAGCCGCCAGCCCGATGGCCGGCGCTTTGGGTGACCGCAGAATTCGCTTGAAGTCATCAAGCTTCAGATCGAGTGCCATGCCGAACATCATCAGTCCGATGACCGCGTTGAGGGCCAACAAGGTCTGCGGATTGAAGTTCAGCCTTACCTGATCTACGGCCGCGGGATCCATGTCACTTCCCCTTGGGTTCCTGGTGCATTGCCTTGAAGTGAATGAGGCCGGGAGCCCACATGTGCTTAGTGGGGTCCACATCCACATGAATGACCGAACATTTTCCCGCTGCCAAGCAGCGCTCGATAGCCGGTTTGAGATCGGCCGGATCAGCGACCCGCTCTGCGTGAG
>JAKSCY010000297.1 GCA_022360355.1 Chlorobiales bacterium | reverse complement strand
TCAAGGCGGGTGTTTTGATGCTCAAGGCCGAGTCGTTGTCGGAATTGCGGCTGATTGACGAGGTCGCCGGGCGTTTCGGAAAGAAAGCATCTGTCGGGATACGGATTAATCCGAACGTTACGGCGGAAACCCACCCCTATATTACCACCGGGGACAGCAAGGAGAAGTTCGGAATCGATGAAACGGACCTGGACGAGGTGTTTGGTCTGTTGAAAAAACTCGAACATATTAATCTGAGCTGCCTCGACATGCATATCGGGTCACAGATTTTCGATTCGGATTTTTATCACGCAGCCCTGGAAAAACTTTTCGATGTTCTTACAGCCGCACGATCAGCCGGATTCGATATTCGATATTTCGATATTGGCGGTGGTTTCCCGGTCACCTATGAGCCCCAGAGACCGGCAACGCCGATCGAACATTTTGCAGAAAAGCTGGTTCCTCTGCTTGAAAAAACCGGTGCAACCATACTGTTCGAGCCGGGAAGGTTCATCACGGCCAACTCAACGGTTCTGCTGACAAGGGTCCTGTACAGGAAACGTAATCATGCGGGGAAGGAGTTTGTCATTGTCGATGCGGGGATGACCGAGTTGCTGCGCCCGGCACTCTACCAGTCCTATCATGAAATTGTTGCTGTGCGTCAGCATGACTCCGCCATTGTTGCCGATATTGTAGGCCCTGTCTGCGAATCAGGAGACTTTTTCGCCAGAGAAAGAACCGTTGACAGGGTAGAGGAGGGAGATCTTCTCGCTGTGCTGTCGGCAGGAGCCTACGGTTCTGTTATGAGCAGCAACTATAACGGCCGTCTTCGTCCGGCAGAGGTCATGGTTGACGGAGACAGGGCAAGGCTTATCCGGAAAAGGGATTCGTTTGAGCAGCTCATCCAGAATGAACTATTCCGTTCATAACGTTTATCTATACAGCTTTCGTGCTGTCTGCAATATTGTGAAAAATTTCCCTTGTGGCTTCGGCGTTGTTGAGGGTATAGAAATGGATGCCCTTGATATGGTTATCGATAAGATTTTGGGCCTGTTCGGTCGCCCATTCAATGCCTATTTTACCTACTTCCTCATCATTTTCCGCTTCCAGTACTTTTTTCAGCAGCGACGCGGGTATACGTGCGCCGAGCGCAAGCTCTGACATTCTGATCAAACCCTTTTTTGTGGTTACCGGCATAATTCCGGGGATAATGGGGACGTTTATGCCGGCAAGGGCACAACGACTGACGAAATCAAAAAAATCCCTGTTGTCAAAAAAAAGCTGTGTGACAATGTAGTCTGCGCCCTGATCGACTTTTGCTTTCAGGTGTTCAATTTCTTTCAGCCTGTTCGGCGTTTGGGGATGTCCTTCAGGAAACCCTGCGACGCCGACACCTGTTTCCGGGAAGTTTTCAACAATAAACCGTACAAGATCTATGGCGTGCGGAAAATCTTTGGTTGCTTCTTCATAGGATGTCGATCCGGGGGGTAAATCACCGCGGAGGGCCAGTACATTGGTAATTCCATGTTTGCTGTAATCGTCGAGAATATGTGCTATCTCTTCTTTGCCTGAGCAGATACAGGTCAGGTGAGAAACGACGGTAAGGCCGGTTTCACGCTGGATTTTCGTGACCAGATCATGCGTGCGGCTTCGGGTCGATCCCCCTGCACCATATGTCACACTGACATACGATGGGTTGAAAGGTATGAGCTCCGAGATTGTATGAAAAAGTTTGGCCCAGTCTTCTGTTTTTTTTGGCGGGAAGAACTCAAAACTGAATACAGGCCCCGTGGCTGAGCCGAGAATCTCTTTTACTAACATGCAGCGAGCGGTTTTGCCTCGATTATAAAAAGACATAATATAATAAACTAACCCAGTTTCCCGAATCATACCTAACAACCAAGTCAGGTTATGATTAAGACAAGCCTCACATCCCCTTATCCTGCGGTACGCCTGCTTTTCTTTGTCTGTGCAGGAATCATTGCCGGGCTCTATGTGTCTCTTTCGATTTTCATCTGGATCGCTGTATCCCTTGTTTGTGTGCTGCTGCTGTGCGCTTTATTGTTTCCAGGTCTGAAAAAGCCGGTGACCGAACGACGTCTTTCATTGCCTGCTGTGCTGGCCTACGGTTTTTTTGTTTTCAGCAGTTTCGGTGCATACTCGGACTATGCATACCGGTACGTTGCATCGGATACCGTGCTGAAGCAGCTTGACAAGGAAGCTCTGCTCTACGGTAAGGTTATATCCAGGCCGCGTATCTCTGCAAAGGGTGCGCAATGGATTCTCGAGGTTCGTGAAGTTTTTGCCGAAGGTGAAACCAGAAAAACTTCCGGTAACGTCAAGGTTTTTATGCGGCTTTATGACGGTGAACAGCCTGATGTCGAGACCGGGGACATGATCAGGATCAAAGGGTGGCCGAAGCGCATACCCGGCGCGGCAAATCCTGGAGATTTCGATGCTCATGACTACTACTGGAAACAGGGCGTTCATGCCGAGCTCTATTGTCGCGGTCCATGGATGATGCGGAACTACGGGCTCGACGAGAATGATTTTTTTGAGGGTCTGCTGGTGCGACCCGTCAGGCGATATCTTTCCGGGAGCATCGATGCGCTTGTGCCATCCGGTCATGAACGTCAGTTCCTGAAGGGGATATTTCTCGGTGAGAGGGAACTGCTCGACAGGACGGTGTACCGGCGGTTTCAGGCTGCCGGTACTGCTCATGTGCTCGCTATTTCAGGGCTGCATGTGGGATTGATCGTTGTTGCAATGCTCGTACTGATGCAGCGGTTGAGAACGACCGTTGCAGGACGATGGATTGTGTTGCTGCTCATTGCGGTCGTGCTGCTGGTATACTGTTCGGTCACGGGAAACGCACCATCGGTCAGGAGGGCCTCCATTATGGCGGTTGTTTTGATTGGGGGGTCTGCAACAGGGCGACAATCTTTTCCACTGAACTCTCTTGCAGCGGCGGATCTTATCATTCTGTCGCTCGACCCGCTCGAACTGTTCAGTGCCGGGTTTCTGATGACCAATGCAGCGGTTGCTTCCATTATTCTGCTTTACCCGCTGCTCAGCAAACCGTCGGCAAACTGGAAGGGTATAACGGGGTTTGTTTTCAGGCCGGTATGGAATGCTTTCAGTGTAAGTCTGGCCGCCATTATCGGGGTGTCACCGGTTATCGCATGGTTTTTCGGGACCTTTTCACTTGCCGGACTGCTTGCCAACCTGCCTGTAGTTTTTCTTGTAAGCTGTATGCTTTATGCAATGCTGCCGGCCTTTGTGTTCAATCTTTTTCTTCCCGGTCTGGCTGTCTATCCGGCATCGAGCGCCTGGTTCTTCGCGAAAGCCGCGCTTGGGGCAACGGAATTCTTTGGTTCACAGCAGTGGGCTGTCGTTCAGATGCAGCCGGATGTTTTCGGTATTATCGTTTACTACGTTGCTATTCTTGCTGCGCTGTATTTTCTGCACCTCGAAAAGCCAGCCTTTGTAATGATCACAATGTTGTTTGCAGCAAATTACTTTGTCTGGACACCGGTTCTGCGTGCAGACAATCCGTCCCCTGCCTTTGTGAAAGTTGCAGTTGGCAAGGGTACTTCCTTTCTTTGTTCGGTTTCAGGCTCCTCGATTCTGATCGATGCGGGGTTGAAACCCTACCACCAGAAAACCATTGGCCGTCAGATGCGCCGTTACGGCATCAACCGGCTCGATGCAGCCGTTCAGTTTGCTTCCCCGGATTCACTTGTCTCCGCAATCGATGCATCGAACCACATGCTTTCCAATGACAAGTACCTTAAACTGTCATCGTTCATAATCGCAAGGCTGGACAAGAATCTCCTGAAGCTCTGGACAAGCGACGGTTCATCACTTCTCCTCGCCG
>JAKSCY010000386.1 GCA_022360355.1 Chlorobiales bacterium | reverse complement strand
GCTTGTCCTCAGTCCAGCCATAGCCACGCAGATCGGGGGCAATGGCCCGGAATCCCTCCGGCAGCGCCAGCATCGTCTCCTCCCAATAGGCGGCTGCCGAAAAGTTGCCGTGCAAAAAGACCACCGACGTGCCGTCTGCCGGCCCGCAGCTCAGCACGTGGCTGTTCAAGCGGCCGGTGTCCACAAACTGCGAAGTAATCCCCTCCAGCGTCTCTACCTCGTTCATGTTTCCTCCTGCAAATTCTTTGAAACCGGAGACTGTCACCCAATCTCCAGTCTCTAGTCTCCAATCTCTATTCTCTACACAAACTGTTCGCGCAACTCTCGTTTCAGGATTTTGCCCGCCGCCGAGATGGGCAGCTCGGGCAGGAACTCGACGCGTTTGGGCACTTTGTAACGGGCCAGGTGCTGCGCCATGTGGGCGACGAATTCATCTTTATCAGCCTCGGCGCCTGGCTTTTGGACGACGCAGGCCAGGCCCACCTCCCCCCACTTTTCGTGGGGCACGCCGATGACAGCGCACATGTGCACGGCTGGATGCTTGTAGAGCACGGCCTCGATCTCGGCCGAATAGACATTCTCGCCGCCGGAGATGAACATGTCCTTCTTGCGGTCCACGACGTAGAAATACCACTCCTCGTCGTGATAGACCATGTCACCGGTGTGGAACCAGCCCCCGTCATCAATGGCTGCGGCGCTCGCCTCCGGATTGTTCCAATATCCAGAGCAGCCACTCGGACCCTTGAGCACCAACTCGCCCACCTCGTTGGGACCGAGTTCCTGGTTGTTGTCGTCCATCACCCGCACGTCGACGAAATAGTTGGGCCGGCCGATGCTGCCAGCCTTGCGGATGGCATCCTCAGCAGGCAGGGCAAAGAGACCCGGCCCGTATTCGGTCATGCCAAAGCCCTGTTTGAAGCGCACGCCTTTCTCCTGACCGTATTGCTCCACCAATGGCACCGGCAGGGGGGCGCCGCCGCTGGTGCAGAACCGGAGGCTGCTCAGGTCTGCCTCGTCCCAGTTGGGCGCCTGGGTGAGCATTTGATACATGGTCGGCACCGCGCCAAACACGGTTACTTTTTCGCGCTCGATCAGGGCCAG
>JAKSCY010000542.1 GCA_022360355.1 Chlorobiales bacterium | reverse complement strand
GTATAATATTCAGGATCGGTTGTGTTGATTTCACGGTTCCAGTCGTAGGAGAACCCCATACGCTGCAGCGTTTCCTTGAAGCTGCCGACATTTTTTTCCGTGATGACTTTCGGATGGGTACCTGTTTTAATGGCAAACTGTTCCGCGGGAAGCCCGAAAGCGTCCCATCCCATAGGGTGCAGAACATTGTATCCCCGGCTCCGTTTGTATCGGGCCATGATATCCGTAGCGGTGTACCCTTCAAGGTGCCCGACATGAAGCCCTGACCCGCTTGGGTAGGGGAACATGTCAAGTACGTAATATTTGGGTTTGCCGTTAGCGTTTTCCGTAAAGAAGGTCTGGTGTTTATCCCAGTATGCCTGCCATTTTTTCTCTATGGCTTGAAAGTCGTAGCGCATGCTCTCTTTTGAATGGTTTTTAAATCGATCGGCGTAGGTCTAAGAAAAGAAAAACGTTCAAAAATGAAAAAAGTATCCCTGCGCATATTCCCGGGAGCACCAATAAAAAAAGCCGTGCAGCATTCGCGGCACAGCTTTTTTTCTCCTTGCAGACTGTTTCTTACTGGTTTTGCTGCTCCTGGGCAGACGAGCCGTTTTCCAACGACTCAACCGGAACATCGAGCAAGGCTTTGATAGAAAGCGCATAGCGTGTCTTGCCGGTTCTCGGGTCCTTGCGGATATCGATCAGCTTGACTTTTACGCGATCACCGGGTTTCAGGTGGTCGCTCACCTTTGCCACTCTCTCTTTGGCAATTTCCGAAATATGCACCAGTCCGTCGGTTTTCGGGAGAAATTCCACGAATGCCCCCAGTTCCTCACGGATGTCCCGGACCTTGCCGGAATATACCATGCCGACTTCCGGTTTGGAGATAAGGGTTTTGATGGTTTCTATTGCTGCCGATGCACCTTCGCCGCTCGGCGATGAGATCGTGACGGTTCCGTCATCGTCAACATTGATTTCAGCGCCGGTTTCTTCCGTAATGCTTCTGATTGTTTCACCGCCTTTACCGATTATCATCCCGATGGCGTCCACGGGAACCTGGATGGTTGAGAGACGCGGGGCGTATTTGCCGATCTCTTCTCTCGGGTCGGCGATAGCGGCGGCCATTTTGTCAAGGATATGCAGGCGTCCGTTTCTTGCCTGTTCGAGAGCCTGCTCGAGAATATGGTAATCCAGACCGTCGATTTTGATATCCATCTGGCACGCCGTAATCCCGTCTTTCGTTCCTGCAACCTTGAAGTCCATGTCGCCAAGGTGATCTTCGTTGCCGAGTATGTCGGACAGAACTGCATAGCTGTCACCCTCCTTGATAAGTCCCATGGCGATACCGGATACCGGCTTGGCAAGAGGTACGCCGCCGTCCATTGCCGCCAGGGTGCCGCCGCACACGGAGGCCATGGAAGAGGAGCCGTTGGATTCAAGAATGTCCGATACAATGCGGATAGTGTAGGGGAATTCGGTATCCGACGGAACCACTTTCTTGATGGCTCTTTCCGCAAGGTTGCCGTGGCCGATCTCTCTGCGTCCTACACCTCCGACTCTGCCGGTTTCACCCACAGAAAACGGAGGGAAATTGTAATGAAGCATGAATCGTTTTTCGGTGTCGTCAATCAGCGTGTCAATCATCTGCGCATCTTTTTTCGTACCGAGCGTCAGTGTGACGAGTGCCTGTGTTTCGCCCCTTGTGAAAAGCGCCGAGCCGTGTGCTCTGGGTATGAGGCCGAGTTCAATGCTGATGGGCCTGACTTCTTCCAGCGTCCTCCCGTCAAGGCGTTTGGCATCATTGAGAATCATGCGGCGCATCACGAGCTTTTCGATCTTGTGAATATGACTTGAAATGATCTGTTCGTTGAGGTAGAGGGCCTTTGATGGATCGGCAGCGATGTCTTCGGCGGTTATTTCGTTCTTGTAGCGGTTAAGAACCTTGTCTGTGATGGATTTGAATATTGCCGAGGTTTTTTCCGCGCGCTCCTCTTTTGCGAGCGGCATGTAGGCCAGTTCTTTCAAAGGGGTTTCACATATCTCCCTGATGCTTTCCTGCAGGTCTTCCGGAGCGGTAATTGCAAGGAAAGAGCGTTTGGGTTTACGAACTTCTGCTGCGATCTCATCCTGCAGGGAACAGATTTTTTCAATGGCATCATGACCGAATCTGATCGCATCGAGCATTTCGGCTTCGGATATCTCATTCATTTCGCCTTCAAGCATGCAGATCGTATCGGTTGTTCCACCGATACAGATATCGATATCACTCTGTACAAGTTCATTGATATTCGGATTGATGACAAACTCGCCGTTTATCCTGCCGACCCGCACCTCCGACATGGCATTGGCGAACGGAATGTCGGAAACCATAATCGCAGCTGATGCTGCGATTCCGCCGAGCACGTCGGCATCATTGAGCTGGTCGGATGAAATGACGGAAATGATGATCTGTGTATCCTGATAATAACCGTCAGGGAAAAGCGGGCGGAGCGCTCTGTCTATAAGGCGGGCGGAAAGAACCTCTTTATCGGAAGGCCGGCCTTCGCGTTTGATGAACCCGCCGGGAAATTTGCCGGCAGCGGAATATTTCTCACGATACTCTACCTGCAGAGGGAAAAAATCCTGATTTGGAGAGGGAGGCGTTTTGCTGGATACTACGGTGGCAATAACCATTGTATCACCCGTACGCACGATTGCGGCCCCATCGGCCTGCTTTGCCATTTTACCGGTTTCAATAATGATTTTTTTTCCGTCTCCCAGATCGATTTCTTTTTTTATAAACATGGAGTGGGCATAAGTTGTTAGTGAATTAAAAAGTCTGCAGTCAAGTCTGCTCAAAATCGGACAGGTATTCAACAAGCGGCAGCCAATTAAATAAACAATCCTTCAATATACGATAATTTGAAAAATTAGTTTAGAGCTAATTATCCCGCCGTTATATTCTTAACCTGCCGTTATCGATCAGCCTTGTTCTTCCGATCTTCACTGCAAGGACAAGAAGGTAATCAACACCGGTTTTCAGCAGAGTTGTTTCTGTGAAGTTGACCGAGTCTACGATACTTGCATAATCGATTTTTGCATCCGGTGCCGACTCGATAACAGACGTCACCTCTTGAATGATTTTTTCGCTGTCAGTTATCTGCTGTTTTACGAGCTCTGCAGCACGGCATATACTTTTATAGAGAACCGTCGCCTGTTTTCTCTCTTCCGATGAAAGGTAGATATTCCTTGAGCTTGTTGCCAGGCCGTCGGGCTCACGGACAATAGGGGCGCTAACGATGGTAATGTCGATATTGAGATCCTGTACCATTCTTTTAATCACCGCAAGCTGCTGGGCGTCTTTTTCTCCGAACACCGCGAGATGAGCTTTTGATATCAGCATAAGCTTCAATACAACGGTAGCCATGCCGTTGAAATGTCCCGGTCGTGCGGCTCCCTCAAAGCGGCTTGCAATATCTCCGGTACTGACCTGCGTCTGGGAGTCTTCTGCATACATCAGGGCTGTATCCGGGGCAAAAAGGTAATCAACCCCTGCCGCTTTAGCCATTGCAGCGTCTTTTTCAAATGACCTCGGATAACGGTGAAAATCCTCCTCGGGGCTGAACTGGCGAGGATTGACGAAGATCGTGAGAATAACGGTTCCTGCTTTTTCCTTTGCAAGTCTTATGAGGCTCAGATGCCCTTCATGCAGGGCGCCCATGGTCATCACTACAGCTATGAACTGATGTTTCAGCCGAAGACTTTCAGCTGTTTTCTGCATCTCTGCAGGATTATTGATTATCTGCATTCTTTATTCGACTTGATTGTTATTCTCATGTATGTCTCTCTCTGGAATCGGCATCGATCATCTTCCGTTCCTTTTTGACATTTAATCGTTTACGTTTGCTTTTTTTGCCTGTTTTTTCCCTGCCGGAGATACAATGACAACAAATTCTCCCCTTGTTTTCTCACCCTTGAAGCGTTCGGTCATTTCCGATGCTGACCCGTAAAGGTACTCTTCATGGATCTTGGTTATTTCCCGGGCAATAAATATCTGTGCACCGGGAAAAGTGTCTTCAATTTCGCCGAGCAGTTTCAGAATCCGGTGGGGTGACTCATAGAAAACAACGGTGCATTCAATGGATGCAAGGAATTCCAGTTTGCTTTGCCTTCCTTTTTTATGCGGCAGGAAACCTGCGAAAAAGAAGTTATGCACCGGGAGCGGGCAAACAGAGAGCGCAGCAGTCGCTGCGCTCGGGCCCGGTATCGGGA
Organism: Chlorobiales bacterium; assembly: GCA_022360355.1. Taxonomy (GTDB): domain Bacteria; phylum Bacteroidota; class Chlorobiia; order Chlorobiales; family Chlorobiaceae; genus Prosthecochloris. The sequence goes on along the minus strand of JAKSCY010000542.1, from coordinate 2,454 downwards.
TGACTTTTGCCGGCAGGTCGTATGCTGCGCGCACAAGGGCATAACCCGGGTCGCTGATCACCGGGGTTCCGGCATCGGTAATGACGGCCACATCGAGGTTGTCTTCGAGCAGGCTGAGGATGCTGCTGATCGCTTTTGTTTCATTGAATGCATGGTAGCTGATCAGTTTTTTCCCGCTGATGCCCAGGTGGCGCAGCAGTATCGATGCACGTCGTGTATCCTCACACGCAATTGCATTGACAGATGTCAGCGTTTTGATCGCCCGCAGGGTGATGTCCTCGAGATTACCGAGGGGAGTCGCTACGATGTAAAGCGTCCCGGTATCAGCGGTGTCGTTCATAACGCGGCCTTGATTCGTTTACAGTGTCTCTATATACATAGTAATTTTCTATAGACCCACTTAAAATGTAATATTAGTAACATCCAAGTAAATGGCAGTGCATTTCATGGGTAAATCAATGCTGTCGAGGTAAGGAGGTATTTCATGTTGCTACAGTTGTATGTTAATGAGCCTTTAGGAAAACGCTGTCAGGAAAACATGTCTGTGGTTACAGACTTGAAAATGAAGTACGGTTTTGAGCTTGAAATTGTGAAAAAAACAAAAGAGGAAAAGTTGAAAAACAGTTCTTTGCCTCTTTTTCCGGCGATTGCAATTGACAGGGTAATTGTTTGTGAAGACAAGGTTGTCAGCCGAAGTGAACTGGAGCGTTTTATTGCTGAACAATAACAATCAACACAGGGTCTTCTATGTTTGAAAAAGTAAGAAACATGCTGTTGTTTCTTTTTTTTGCTGTGTTCTTTGTCCTTGTAAACACCGGGGCAGCAGTTTTTGCCGAGAGTGTTTTATCTCGGGAGCACGTTGATGAGAAGCGGATCGAAGTTGCAGATGCTTCAGAGCAGGTGTCAGGAAAACTCGGTGAAATAGTTGCCAAAACGCCAGAAGGTTCGGAGCCGGGAACGATAAACCCCATTGCAAAAAAAGGATTTGCGGGAATACCGGGGGCACCTGGAATCAACTACGTTGTTGCCTTTTTATGGGCCATCTGGGTGGGATGGATTTTCTCGACTGTCGGTGCTTTTGGCGGGATCATGGCCGGGGTGGGGCATTTGACACTTTTTGGTTTAGGCAGTTACGCCGACAGTTTCATTGTTACCAATCCCGAACTGAACGCGTTGTTGACCGATACAATCAGGGCAACCAATCAATATCTTGTGGCATTGGCGGCCCTGATTTCGATGTATAGTTTCTATAGAATGAAAAGACTGGTTGTCCCTTTGGGAGTGGCTTTGGGGGCGGGTAGTGTTGCCGGAGGTTTTTTAATTCCCTGGCTTACCGCCGGGAAGATACAGCTTCACGAGTATATCGGTTTTTTCGGTCTGGCCGTTCTCGTCATAGGGGCTTTTATTTTTTACAGCACGACCGAAAGAGCCCGGTCCACAAAGAAAAAGGCCACTGCAGCATCCGAATCATTTCAGCGCCTGATGAAAGAAACGGATGTTTCAGAGTCACAGGGTGTTCATATCGTATCTTCAGGCTGGAAAAAGGTAACGTTTTCCTTCTACGGAACGGAATTCAGTTTTAATCCTGTTATGGCAGTGGCTGGTGGCCTTGTGATTGCATCGATATCCTCGTTCCTGGGAATAGGCGGCGGCTTTCTTTACGTTCCTTTTTTGACGGCTGTTATCGGTTTGCCGATGTTTATAGTTGTGGGGACATCAGCTTTAGCTGTCCTGCTGAGCATGATCACAAGTATTTTTTCGTACGTAGTTATTAAAGGGACGTTTATCAGTTGGGACCTTGTGGGCGTTGAGATGGTTGGTGTTTTTGTGGGCGCGATGATAGGCCCGAGAACCCAGAAATATATCCCGGAAATATGGCTGAAAAGACTGTTTGTCGTTCTGGCCGTTTATGTTGGCCTGAGATATTTCAGCAAGGGATTTTTCGGACAGAGCTGGCTCCCTCCTTTTTAACCTGAATAATTCACCAAAGGAATAAAAGAAGAGGGAGAGCGGGAAGTAGGAAAGTGCTATGTGTCAGGTGTCAAGCGGGAAAAAACAATCGGAAATCGGGGTCGGGATCGGGTTTCGGAATCGAATGGATTGCGGTAGTGTTCGATACCGATTCCGACGGTGACGGCGAACTCCGAAAGAAGCAGCAATCGGAAACCAAGGGTCGGGTTCTGGGATCAGCAAAGTAGTGACGAGCGAAACACGGGAATCCATCTTTTGCCTTTCCTGGCATGGATGTCGGTTCTCCTGTGAAAGCCGCAGTCCGGGTTTTCAAACTCTCATGAATTATTTAGTTTAAGTTGTTTTTTTTCAAATGCTTAGCCATGCCAGAAGGCAGAGTGAACATAGTATTGCCTGTACATGTCAAGGCATCTGTTGAAAAAGTTTTCCCGCTTTGCTGTCCGGTAGAAGAATATAGATGGATACCGGGCTGGAAATGTCACC
>JAKSCY010000147.1 GCA_022360355.1 Chlorobiales bacterium | reverse complement strand
CCGCCGAGCTGCTGGCCGGCTCAACCCAGAAGCTGTTGTTGGAGGAGCTGGAAAAAGCCAAGGGGCTGGCCGGATCCTTTTCCGTCCAGACCGCGATCGGGAAGACGGCCGGAGAAGGCTTCCAGGCAGCTTCCGAGGAGCTCAAATGGGCCGCCAAAACCATGGAAGGGATTCAGCGGACCAACGATAAGAAGTACGAGGTCATCCTTCTGACCGACGCCGATGGTCTGGTCATCGCCGACAGCGTCGGCGGAAAGCACGTCCGTGACAAGATCAGCCTCAAAGACCGTGATTACTTCATGACGGCCCGGTCCACCGGCCAGGCCAACGTCGGCGAGGTGGTATTTTCCAAGGGAACCGGCAAACCGGTTGCCGTGATCTGTGCCCCGGTCCTGACGGCCGAAGGCAGCTTTCAGGGCGCCGCCCTCCTGGTCATGTCCATCGATTTCCTGAGCCAGCAGATCGCCGGGACAAAGATCGGCCAAACCGGTTACGGCTGGATGGTCGACAAGGAGGGGCTTTTCATCGCCCATCCCACCCCCGACAACATCCTCAACCCAAAGATGGCCATCACCGTCCTGGAAGGCATGAAAGATATCACCAAGGCCATGCTGGCCGGGGAAAAGGGGGTGGAGACCTACGTCTACAAGGGGACCCCCAAGGTCTGCGGCTACGCCCCGGTACCCCTGACCGGCTGGTCTCTGGGCGCCACCCAGAACACGGTCGAGTTCATGAGCCCGGTCTACTCGATCAGGAACGTCATCGCCCTGGTCGGCGGCATCGCCTTGGCCGTGGCGGTCCTGGTTTCGCTTCTGTTTTCCAGGTCCATTGCCGGACCCATCATGAGGGTCGTCGAAACCCTGACCCAATCCTCGGCCCAGGTAAACGCCGCCGCCTCCGAGGTGGCCAGCGCGGGACAGCAGTTGGCCGAAGGGGCCAGCGAGCAGGCGGCCTCGATTCAAGAGACCTCGGCCTCTTTGGAGGAGGTCTCGTCCATGACCAGGGCCAATGCCGAAAACTCCAAGCAGGCCGACTCGGTCATGGGTGAGGCCAAGGTCGTGGGTGACGAAGCCGGTCAAGCCATGTCCCAGGTGACCGAATCCATGACCCAGATCGCCGAGGCCGGTGGTGAGATCTCCAAGATAGTCAAGTCAATAGACGGGATAGCCTTCCAGACCAACCTCTTGGCCTTAAACGCGGCCGTGGAGGCGGCTCGGGCCGGCGAGGCCGGGGCGGGGTTCGCCGTGGTGGCCGACGAGGTCCGCTCCCTGGCCATGCGGGCGGCAGAGGCGGCCAAGAACACCCAGGGTCTCATTGACGAGACCGTCAACCGGATAAACGAGGGCTCGACCATGGTCACCAGGGCCGGGGACGCCTTTGGGCGACAGGTCGACCTTTCGGCCAAGGTGGCCTCCCTGGTCAGCGAGATAGCCGCGGCTTCCGGCGAACAGAGCCGGGGCATCGACCAGGTGGCAACCTCCACGAGCGAGATGGACAAGGTCGTTCAGCAGAACGCGGCCAACGCCGAGGAGAGCGCCTCCGCGGCCGAGGAGTTGAGCGCCCAGGCCATAACCATGAATGAGATGATCAGCAGGTTGGAGCGCATGATCACCGGCAGGGTCGGTCAGGACCGCTCCCCCGAGTTTAACCCTTCCGGTCCCAAGGGACAGGAGAACGGCCGTCCTATCACGCCTCGGGCCGGAGCCCTCGCCTCGGACGCCAACGGGCCTGGGTCCGCCCCTGGGAAAGGAAATGGAAAGCCTAAGAAGGGTCCTGAGCCGATGATGATCGTCCAGCCGGAAGAAGCCATCCCCTTTGATGAGGACGAAAGAAAGCTGGCCGAGTTCTGACCGCTCAATACCAAGTTGCTCTTGAGATGCAACTTGGGGCAGCCCGTCCACGTGGACTTAGCCGAGCTCGTGAGAGCTCGTACGGCCGGCAAAACCACGCTTT
>JAKSCY010000158.1 GCA_022360355.1 Chlorobiales bacterium | reverse complement strand
GTTTGTGTGATGGAAATTTCATCAGCCGTATCCGGCTGGTTTTCGGAGTCAACAAAGCTGAGCAATTCACCTTCACTGTGCAGGTACTTCAGTTTCCAGTTGATCGAGAAATAGTCGTCCGGCCAGGTCAGCCGCCTTCCAATGCTCAGTGACGCACCGGTCTGCTTAAGCAGGTTGTCGTCGTCATCATCATCGTCATCATCATCCGTGAAGTTACGTTGTGTTCTGAATACAGAAAAGCCTACTGCTGTTGGGGTTCCAAACGCCCAGGGTTCTGTGAATGAGAGTGACAGCGTGCGGTAATCCTCGTTGCCGAACTGCCACTGGAAAGAGAGTTTTTGACCGTCACCATGCGGTAAGGGATCCCAGGCCCCTCCGTTGAAAAGATCCTGGAGGGAAAAATTATTGAAGGTTACGCCGAGAGCCCCGGTAAAACCGATATTACCACTGTAGCCAACCGATGCGTTGAACGTGTCGGTTTGTTTCTCGGTGACATTGTAGGTGATGTCGACAGTCTTGCTTGCTTCATCCGGCTGAATATCAGGTCTTGTTGTTTCAGGGTCAAAGTAGTTGAGCATTGATATTTCCCTGACGCTCCTGACAACATTTTTTCGGCTGAACATATCTCCCGGAACAGTGCGCAGTTCGCGGCGGATGACATGATCCTTGGTTTTCGTGTTTCCCTTGATATTGATTTTTCCGAGTCTGAACTGCTCTCCTTCACGGAGTGCAATGTCAAGATCAACCGAATCAGGCGGAACAACCTTTTCCTGCACGGAGGTGCGGAAGGAGAGGTAACCCCGGTCAAGGTAAAGCGATGCCACGTCGCGGTTGTCTTTGGAAAAGTTCAGCTTTTCCTGAATTTTTTTCCCGTTGTAACGATCGCCTTTTTTTATGCTGAAAACATTGTTCAGGATCTCGGTTGTTGCAAAATCCTTGGTGTTGCCGCTCCAGGTGATGTTTCTGAAAAAATAAACCGGTCCCTCTTCGAGATAAATGTCAATGTTCAGTCCTTTCCTGTCTTTTGTGTACGAAATGGAGTCTCTGACAATTGTTATATCACGGTAGCCGTTTTCCTTGTAAAAATCAATGAGCAGTTTTTTGTCTTCGTTGTACTTTTCAGTATCGAGTTTAGGCCGCCCGAAAATTGTTTTCCACCATGCGTTCTGGCTGGTTTCCTTGAATACTCCCCGGAGTTTTCCGTCTTTGAACGCACTATTCCCGTGGAACCGGATTTTTTCGATGATGACTTTTGATTTTTCGTCAATCGCGAAGAATACTGCAACCCTGTTGTTCTGAAGCTGCTTCAGCGTATACTTGACATCGGCCCGAAGGTAACCTTTTTCCTTGTAGGCGTTTTTTATTTTGCTCAATGCGGTCAGGAGGCTCTGTTTATCGACATGTCTGCCCGGGTACAGAGCTGCTATATTGTCAAGCTCCTTATCTTTCAGCTTGTTGTTGCCTTCAAAGACAACCCGGTCAAGCAGGGGGCGTTCAGTGACGATAAACCGAAGATCGACCATCCTGCCCGACAGGGTCTGATCAGCCTGGATATCGCTGAACTTTTTCTGTTTCCAGAGATAGTCGATGGCTCGAGAGATCTCGGGCCCCGGTATGGATATGACGTCCCCTTTCTTGAGGGGGAGGCTGTTGAGGAGTTCATTCTCGCTGATAGTCTGCAGGCCGTTGAACGATATGTCGGATACGGTGTAACGATTTGCTTTTTTCTCTGAAGGGTCGGTTTCTGCTGAAACAGAGTATGGATTGATCGTTATTGCGAACAGAAGTAGTAAGCTTGTGTAAAAACTGCGCCGAAATAAGTGTAATTGTTTCATGAAAGTGCACATCGTTGTTATGATCAGTCTTGTAAAGCTTTTTTGTCTTTTAGTTGTTCACTCGTCAGACCGAAACGGCGTTCTCGTTTCTGGAAATCCCTTATGGCATCGTACAACTGGCTTCGACGGAAATCGGGCCAGTAGATGTTGGTGAAATATATTTCCGAATAGGCACTTTGCCATAAAAGAAAGTTGCTGATACGAAATTCACCGCTTGTTCGTATGAGCAGTTCAGGCTCCGGCATACCTCTGGTTGAAAGAAACGCATCTACAAGGCGTTCGTCAATCTCGTCAGGGGAGATTTCTCCTGCCGCTATTTCTCGACTGATTGCCTTGCACGCCTGTAAGATATCCCATTTTCCACTATAACTCAACGCAATGCATAGCGTAAGCCCTGTATTGTTTTTTGTGAGTTCTACAGTTTCGTTAAGTGTTTCCCTGACTTTTTTTGGTAACTGTGAAGTATTGCCGATAACATGAAGCCGTACATTGTTACGATAAAGTGTCCTTGTCTCTTTCTGCAGTACTTTTATCAGGAGCTGCATGAGCGAGGAAATCTCTTTTTCAGGCCGTTTCCAGTTCTCCGTTGAAAAGGTAAACAGGGTAAGGTAGCGTATGTCCAGTTGAGCACAGGCTTCAACCACGTCTCTCACAGCATCGACACCCGCAATGTGTCCTTCGATGCGGGTTTTACCTTTTTGTCTTGCCCATCTGCCGTTACCATCCATAATGATTGCAATATGTCCGGGAAGGTCACCGGTGGCCTTAAGAGTATGACGGATGTGTTCGTCTTGGGGATCACTTGCAGACTTGAACCAGCGGGATGTAAATGCAGCAGAAAAATCCATAGTTGACATTCGAGACATTAAACGTCCGTTCCATCATTGTTCCTTGCCTTTGCAGCCGGAAAACAAAGCCACACTTTTCAGCGGGTATCAGAATACATGAAATTGAATTATATACAGTTATTTATTATTATACAAGCCAAACATTTCCGCCGAGGTGCGTATAGCGTCATCGTTTGGGTATATCCGGTCACAACAATTCATTGAAATCAGAGTAGTGCATTTCTCCTCATATCAGAACCTGCGCAAAAGTCTTCTTGATCGTGAAATCAGCTGCGAGGCAGCAGTGCTTGAGTACCTGGAGCGAATCCGGGAAAACCAACACCGGAATGTTTATATAACGGTTTTTAACGATGGTGCTCTGGAGCGGGCAAGGGAACTTGACAGGAAACTTGAAGCAGGCTTGTCACCGGGCAGGCTTTTTGGGCTGCCTATGGCTATAAAGGATAACTTGTCTGTCAAGGGCTCTCCGCTTACCTGTGCTTCAGGGATTCTGTCCAATTATACGGCTGTTTACAATGCCACTGCCGTAGAGAGGCTTCTTGCCGAGGATGCGGTCTTTCTTGGCAAAGTCAACATGGACGAGTTTGCCATGGGGAGCTCCAACGAGAATTCAGCTTTCGGGCCGGTTCCCAACCCGTATGACGAATCAAGGGTTCCGGGAGGCAGTTCGGGCGGTTCCGCCGCCGCTGTTGCCGGAGACCTTGCTATGGTTGCTCTTGGTTCCGATACCGGCGGTTCCGTCAGACAGCCTGCGGGTTTTTGCAATGTGGTCGGTTTGAAACCTACGTATGGCAGAATCTCCCGCTACGGCCTGGTTGCATTTGGCTCTTCGTTTGATCAGATAGGTGTGCTCTCGAAAAATTGCGACGATGCCGCACTTGTACTGAATGTAATCGCGGGAAAAGACGAGGCTGATACGACGTCGTCTCATCACGCTGTTCCCGATTATGCCCGGGAGATGGATACTGTATCGATAAAGGGGTTGAAAATCGGCATTCCTAAAGAATATTTCCCGGAAAGTCTTGATCAGGGAGTTGCCTCGGTGGTCAGGAACCGCCTTGACGAATTGCAGGAAGCCGGTGCCGAGCTGGTGGCAATTACACTGCCTGAAAGTGATTATGCGATTGCCGCGTACTATATTCTCACAACCGCTGAAGCTTCTTCCAATCTGGCCCGTTTCGACGGAGCGAGATATGGTTATCGTTCGGCGGACGCCGAGGATCTTGGGCACATGTATGTGAACTCGAGAACCGAAGGGTTCGGCAGCGAAGTACAGCGCAGAATCATGCTTGGTACCTATGTGCTTTCCGCCGGCTATTACGACACCTATTACAAAAAAGCCCAGCAGGTCAGAAGGGTTTTTCTGAACAGATACCAGGAAGCGTTGAACAAGGTGGACATTATCGCCGGTCCGACGTCTCCGTTTCCTCCTTTCGGAATAGGCGATAAAATGGACGACCCGCTGGAGATGTATCTTGCCGATGTGTTTACGGTGCCGGCAAGCATTGCAGGGATGCCGGCGATCAGCGTACCGGCAGGTTTTGATGGCTCCGGGCTTCCGGTAGGTCTTCAGCTTATTGGTGATTTCTTTGATGAAGGGAAGCTGCTCGGAGTGGCGAGAAAAATTCAAAAAATGCAAAAGGGATAACAGGTGCATAGGGAATATTGATTCCGGGTCCCGAAAAAAACAGAACAGTTTCAACAAATCAACAATCTTTTATATACCAACTCAGAAAAGAAAATAGTATGAGCGTATTAGTCAATAAGGATACCCGGCTTGTTGTTCAGGGTATTACAGGCGGAGAAGGAACCTTTCACACATCACAGATTCTTGAATACGGGACGAATGTTGTTGCCGGCGTGACCCCCGGCAAGGGCGGGCTGGAGTACAGGGGAAATGACCGCGACACATTCTTGCGTCCTGTGCCGGTGTACAATACCGTAAAGGATGCTGTCGAAATTGCCGGTGCGAACGCATCGGTTATTTTTGTTCCCGCTCCATTTGCTGCAGATGCAATCATGGAAGCAGCCGATGCAGGTTTGAAGGTAATCATCTGTATTACCGAAGGAATTCCGGTTAACGACATGATGAAGGCCTATAACTATGTTCAGGAAAAAGATGCCGTGCTTGTCGGTCCCAACTGCCCCGGAGTGATAACTCCTGATGAAGCCAAAGTTGGTATCATGCCCGGCTTCATCCATAAAAAAGGGTCAATAGGGGTTGTTTCCCGGAGCGGAACACTGACTTACGAAGCCGTGCATCAACTGACGAGAGTTGGTCTGGGACAGTCGACATGCATCGGTATCGGCGGCGATCCTATCATCGGCACCCGTTTTATCGATGCAATAAAGCTGTTTGCCAAAGATGACGAGACGGAGGGCCTTATCATGATCGGAGAAATCGGCGGCAGCGCTGAAGAGGAAGCTGCGGAATATATTAAAAAGCACTTTAAAAAACCGGTTGTCGGCTTTATCGCAGGGCGTACTGCGCCGCCCGGACGGAGAATGGGGCACGCAGGCGCAATTGTATCGGGTGGCAAAGGTACTGCGGAAGACAAAATCACGGCAATGGAGAAGGCCGGTATTCATGTTGTCGAGAACCCTGCTGATATCGGTGATGCGATGCTCGAAGCATTGGGGAAGGCCTGACTGTAGCCTGATTCATTGCTCGTCACTACTCACAGTCCCAGGGTAATCAGGTCGTGAATATGAATCAGGCCGACAGGGCGGTTTTCTTTGTCACAGACGAGCAACTGGGTTATCCTGTGGGTTTCAAGAATCCTGAGGCATTTTTCCGCCAAGGTATCTGCAGAGACTGTTTTTGGATCTTTCGTCATGACATCCTGTGCCTGTAACGAAAGAAAGTCTCTTTTGCTGTGAATGAGCCTGCGAAGATCGCCATCGGTAAATATCCCTGAAAGCCTTCCTGCGTCATCGACGACGCCGCTGACTCCAAAACGTTTTGATGTCATTTCAAGAATAAGGTCTGTGAGGCGGGCTGTTTCAAGAACAAGAGGCAGGGCATCCGACCTGACCATGATGTCGGAAACTTTCATGGTAAGCCGTTTGCCAAGAGAGCCTTTGGGGTGGGTTATGGCAAAATCCCGGTGTGTGAACTGCTTTTCCTGCATCAGGCATATTGCCAGTGCATCACCCATGGCGAGCATAGTGGTGGTCGATGTCGTCGGAGCAAGGTCGAAAGGGCAGGCTTCCTGCTCTACACTCACATCAAGAACGATATCGGCTTTCTCTGCAAGATATGATCGTTTATTGCCGGTGAACGCGACAATTGAAACACCGATTTTTCTCAGCGCGGGAAGGATGAAGTTGAGTTCTTCGGTCATGCCGCTTTTCGAGAGGCACAGGACGACATCGTCTTTCGAAACAACGCCCAGATCACCGTGCGCAGCTTCAGCAGGATGCATGAAAAGCGCTGTAGTGCCCGTCGACGCAAGTGTTGCGGCTATTTTCTGACCGATTATGCCGGATTTCCCCATGCCGGAAATAATGACTTTACCCCTGCATTGGCTGAGAAGCTCTATGGCGGAATAAAAATTCCGGTCAAGCAGTTCAGCAATACGGGAAAGCGAAGCGGCTTCCCTGAGTATAATGTTTCTTCCTGTATCCAGCACTGCTTGCCTGTCCTGAGATAATGCCATGTGTCCGTGTCTGTGTTATGTGAAATATTTAAAAAAACTACTAAATATTAATATTTTGTTGCAATCAGAGGGGCTGTTACGGATTTTGCGTTTTTTTCAAGAAAACAT
>JAKSCY010000166.1 GCA_022360355.1 Chlorobiales bacterium | reverse complement strand
GTATATTACTTTTGGCAACAGCTCTAGAACTTCCACGTTACACTGGTCATTTTTTCCGACAGTTCCCACAGACGCCGAGCGGATTCTTCATCCATGGCGTACGGTGCCATGGGGCATTCTCCGACAGCTCCTCTCATCTGGCCCATTTTTGTGGGGCCATAATACCTTCCCGGAATCGCATCATCTTCTGCGGCCGAGAGCACGATTGGCCACGAACCCAACTCCGCGGTTTGAGCAAACAGTCGATTCATGAAACTCAAAAGACCACCTGTTCCCTTTGAAGGTCCGGTTGTTTGCAGGTTAGTCGCCGACCATCCGGGATGACAGGAGATAGCCACTGATGAAGCGTTAACATCGGAGAGCCGTTTGTTCAATTCTCTTGTGAAAAGGATATTGGCGAGCTTGCTCTGGGCATATGCTACCGTAGGAGTATAACTTCCATTCAGATTGATATCCTCGAAGAAGATTTTCTTTTTGCCCATTTTATGAGCAGTACTGGAGACGATGACAAACCTGCAGCCGGCTTTTGTGACCAGATCCGAGAGCAGTCCGGCGAAAGCGAAATGGCCAAAATGGTTGACACCGATTTGCGTTTCGATGTCGTCCTCGGTGAGGATGCGCTCAGGCAACATCATGATACCGGCGTTGAGGATGAGGCCGTCGATTTTATCGTTATTGGCGCGGACTTTTCCGGCAGCCTTCTTCACTGAGACAAGGCTCGAAAGATCCATCTGAATCCAGTCGATTTTCGCGCTGTCATTATCTCCCTTCAATTGATCTACAGCTTCGACAGCTTTCTCGGGATTGCGGCAAAGGATCGTCACCGAAGCACCTTTTTCAAGGAAAATCCTGGCAGCTTCGAGACCGATGCCGCTGTTGCCACCTGTGATTAGAAAATTCTTCCCGGTTAAATCCGAGACCCTGTCCGGGTTCCAGCCTTTCTTTCCAAATCTCTGTAATGCCATGGTTCACCTCTCAGCTATGTTCAATGACGGCCCGTAGGCCATACACATTATCAAAAGTCAGGAGTGTTATAACCTAACACTGTTCTATTATATAATCGAACATTGTTCGCTTGTCAACCCTGTTTTTTTGATGTAGGATTGTTTCCGGAGGTGGAACATGGGCAACATTCGTGCTCGCAGCCCGGAAGAAAAAGAGGTAAAGCGGAAAGAGATCATAAAAGTCGTCCGCCGGCTGATGAGGCGTAAAAACCTCGAGGATATTTCCTGGAACCAGATTGCGAAAGAAGCAGGCATGGCCAAAAGCACAATGTATGTTTACTGGAAAACCCGGGAGGACATTTTTCTTGGGCTTTTTGAAGACAGCTATTACCGGTTCCTCAATATTCTCGAAAAAAGGATCGCCGCTGAAGTTACGACGCCGGTGGATCTTGCCGAGATCTATTGCGCTGAACTGGTGAAGGATCCGTTGCTGTTGCCGCTACTGGAGCAGTTACATCCACTCATCGAGCGCCATAGTAATCTTCAGACGCTTTTCGATTTTAAAATGCGTACCTATGAGCGCATAGGTGGTTTTGTTGAGATCATTTCCAAAGCGCTTTCATTTTCCCAACAGCAGGCGTATCAGTTTCTGACGTTCCTGTTTTCGCAGACGCTCGGTCTGTACCAGATGACAAACATCCCGGAAGGTCTTGCGGAATTGATCCGTGACACCCCCGCTTCTGTGTTCAAGCTGGATTTTCTCCAATCACTCAAAGAGCACATGATCATTTTTGCCCGTGGCCTTGAGGTTTCCCGACAGCTCGTGTAGAGAAATTCGCTGTAGCCGCGGGAAAATGGAGCGCTAACAAACACTTTCTAAAACCGTTTTACCAGCATAGATAATGGCTGAATTAATG
>JAKSCY010000731.1 GCA_022360355.1 Chlorobiales bacterium | reverse complement strand
TTGCATCGGATTGTGAACTTGTCCAATATCATCTTGCGCTCACCTCATGCATGAACTTCTAAGCCACACATTGGTGATGATCGGTGGCTATTTTGCCATCATGAATCCGTTTGCCAATACGGCTATTTTTACGGCGATTACTGCCGGCATGGACGATCGCTCGATAAAAAAAACAGCTCTGAGTGCTGTGGTGACCGCTTTGTGCATCGTTTTGGGGTTTATTCTGCTCGGCCGTATCATTTTCGATTTTTTCGGCATTACACTCCCTGCCTTGCGCGTCGCGGGTGGAATAATGGTTTTTTTTATCGGTTTTGATATGATGCACGGAAGAACATCCGACGCGCATGCTCCTGCCGGAGGCGGTTTTTCGAAGGAACAGCGCCAGAACATAGGTATAAGCCCGTTAGGAATACCGATTCTTGCCGGCCCTGGTACAATTGCCGTTTCCATGAGCTATTCCGCGACGGGAAATGAGCTGGAAATAGTGGTCAATGTGCTGGTTTTTTCCATCATGTGTATGATAACATATCTTTTTTTCCTGCTCGGGGAGAAAGTTGAACAGAAACTTGGCCAGGAAGGGCTTAAAGTCATTACACAGCTTATGGGGCTGATACTGTCTGTCATCGGTATCCAGATTGGCATCGAGGGAATATTCGGTGCGATTTCGATGTTTGAACAGCACCACACAATATGAGACATTTTTTCAAGCACCTGAATACTTTAACAATGAAGCTCTCTTTGATGCCGCGTATTGTTTTGTTTGCCTTTTTCGTGCTTATGGGCTGTGGGGACAGCCCGCAGTCAGTCGCGAAAAACTTTACGGAAAACCTTGCGAAAGGCAAGATTTCCGAAGCAAAGAAGTATGCAACCGAGCCCACGGGTGAAATGCTTGACTTTGCCGGCAAGATAGGCGCTATGCCGGTAAATACCGATTTCACATTTATCTATGTTGACAAGACAGTAGAGGGCGAACAAGCAACAGTCAGGTACAAAAGTTCACCGGACGGGCAGGAGGAAACCATCAAACTTGTAAAGATCGATGGGAAATGGAAAGTGCACATGCAGCCAGGGAAGTAAGTTTGTGCTGCAACCATACATTTTCCTTTTCTGCTTTGCTTTTCTCATCGCTTTTCCGGTCGTGACGAATGACCGGAACGGGCTCAATGAAGAGACGGTCGTTGAAAAAAAAGTTTTTGAAGAGGGCGATATCATACTTCGTTATGGGGACGGCCTCTGGTCACCTTTTTTTCGGGATATTTCCCGGCGGGACAAGAGGTTTTCCCATGCAGGAATACTTGTCAGAGAAAATGGTGAGATATGTGTTGTTCATGCATCGGCTGCTGATCTGACAGGGGTGGGGAAAGTATCCTGTGAATCTCTTGAGACATTTCTGACCACGGCGGCGGATTATGCTGTTTATCGCCTTGCGATACCTGAACCTGTAAAGCAGCGGATTGCAGCAAATGCCCGGAATTACCTTGGGTTTTCTTTCGATTCTTCGTTCGATCTTTCAGATAAAGAGCGTTTATACTGTACGGAACTGGTCATGCAAGCGGTAAACGAAGCGGCAGGTTTTGCCGTGATTCGTCCAACGGTAACAAATGGTATTGCAGTTGTTGCCCCGGACAATTGTTATGAGCACCGACGCTTTTTTTCTGTTGCAGATAAAAGATTGCCGGACGGATTCCGGAGAAAGGAGGTCGATTACCCAGTGGACCCGTATTGATCTTCCCTTTTCTTTTGCCTGAAGGTTGTAATGTGTTCCATCGGCAAGTGGACTTTTTATAAGGGTTTGTTGTTGAGTGTTTCGGCTATGCGGAGACCGAGTTCTTTTGCAGCAGCAATTGCTTCAGGCTGCTTTTCAAAAGCCTTTATTCCAACAGTCGAAACGGTTGCATCAGGCCCATAGAGCATCGTAATGCCCGTCATGCTGCAGCTATCCCCGTTTCCGCAGATCAGGCAAGGTACATTGCCGTTTAGATTGACATTGCCGAGGTAGTTCATGCCCTCCTCCATCATAAAAAACTGAACGGCATTTGCACCCAGCATCCCGGCAGGAGGCAGCCCTTCAGCATTTTCCGGGACACATGAGGAAATTACCGAAGCGCCGGGCTTTCCTTTTAAAAAACCATGATTGTGCCGGAGAGGATACATGCGCTCCATGAAGGCTTTTGTGCGTGAATCAAGTGTGGAATAAGGTGTAAAACCTCCTATGACCAGGGCATCAGCCTCCTTGACGCGCTCGACGAAAAAATTACCGTCGTCTTTGATGACACAACGGTTGGTTTTAAC
>JAKSCY010000581.1 GCA_022360355.1 Chlorobiales bacterium | reverse complement strand
ATCATTTTTGCTTGATGACGCTACGACAAGATACCTGAATTTCAGAGCGGAATATCCAAATCTTGAGAACAAGGTCAAACAGTATCACATCGCTTCTTTTATCGGAATAACGCCGGAGGCTCTCAGCCGTATAAGAAAAAACCTGAAATTAATATAGATCAATGATGTTGAGCCGCTTGATCGTTTAAATTTGAGTTGAAAATTTAAGACGGGAGCGGGCATATGGGGACTCAAAAAGAAAGGATCGTTTTAATTACCGGAGGAAGCTCAGGTATTGGTTTTGCAATGGCGAAACAGATGGTTGCGCAACAGGCGGCCACTGAGGCCACTGTAATTGTCTGCGGCAGGTCACAAGAAAAGCTTGATGGTGTAAAAAGAAAAGTACCGCAACTGGTAACCATACAATGTGATCTCACCAGACAGGAAGACCGGAACGCATTGTGTGACAAGATCGCCCGGGAGTTTAACGGCTTGAACATGTTGATCAATAATGCAGGAATAGTTCAACGTTATGATCTTGCCAAACCTGGAGATATAGAAGACAGAATTGTTGCTGAATGGCAGACGAACTTCATGGCGCCGGTTTTGCTGTGCAATCGCTTGATGCCGATCCTCGCCAGGAATAAGGGAGCCATAGTCAATGTTACTTCAGGTCTGGTCCATATTCCGTTATCTATACAGCCAAATTATTGTGCAACTAAAGCAGCTTTGCATTCGATGACACAAAGCATGCGGGTTGCATTGTCCAAACAAGGGGTCAAGGTCGTCGAGATTTTCTATCCTGCGGTAGATACCCCATTCCAGGAAGGACGTGCGCCTGTCACAGCGATTACAGCGGATGAAGCCGCAGCCATTGCATTGAAGGAACTCAGCAAAGGAAAAGATGAGATCCACGTAAAAATGGCGGCTTTTTTGTTTCTGCTGAGCCGGCTTATGCCAAAACGAGCGCTATACCTGTTCAATAAACTATTTACGGAAAAAGGTGCGGAAAAGAGGAACAGTGGTTAAAATGAGCAGGAACAGGGGATGTTGTTCAATAACATGAAGTTCCCTTATGAATCTTCATTTTGCTAGTAGAAATCAAGAGCTTTTGTTTCCCCAAGAAACTGGCCGGTCAGGATAAGTTTTTCATGAAAGCTGTTGCCTTGTTCAGATCCTGCAGGTGTACTTGCACACAATATTCCCGCTTTTCCCTGTTATCGAGGCATCGATTTTCGTATCGGGATTCACGAGTTCCCTGAGCAGTTTGGTGAAGGTGCCGAGGTAGAAGTTGCCGACGACGGGCAGGGTCGGGTAGGTGACCTTGACGGTGATTTCGGGCGTTTTGCCGGTGGTGTAGCTGAAGTCGCCGCTCCCGGCGAACGTCCAGGCGTTTTTGCTGATAGCGAAGAGCAGCAACTTGAACGCAAGGCCGGACGGCAAAGGTTTGAGCAGCGTCTGGAAAAAGCCAGGTATCCGGACTTTCAGCAGGTACGCGGCTGTGCGCTGTCCGGAATCGTTCAGCAGTTCCGCAAGCACACCGGAGTCAAGTTCTTTGTCGAGGGATTTGACAAGGTTGTGAAATTTTTCTTCCTCAACCATTTCGGACGGCAGGTTGCCGATAAGGTGTCCCTGGCCTGCGACCGTCAGGCGTGCGTCAGCCTCTGCTTTACCGTATTTTGCCTCCAGAGCCGCGACGGTTTGGATGATGGAGTTGGGGCCGATTTTTGCAGAAGCTGTCATTCGTGATTGGTTATGGGTTTGACGGTGAATATGGCTGTATTAAAGGTACCATGGCAGGGAAAACAAGATTGACGTTTTCCGTCTCCCACCCT
>JAKSCY010000021.1 GCA_022360355.1 Chlorobiales bacterium | reverse complement strand
CCCACTTCATCACGGTCGCGAAGTCGCCGGAGAGCTTGGGCGAAACAGTCGCCATCTCGCCCGCGAAGACCTCGCCGGTGCTTCCGTCGATCGAGAGGATGTCCTTTCGGCCGTAGGTCTTGCCACCGACCTTGATCTTGCCGGCCTTGGCATCGATGTGGATCTCGCCCGCGCCCGCGACGCAGCACTTGCCCCAACCCCGCGCGACCACCGCCGCATGGCTGGTCATGCCGCCCGTGCTGGTCAAGATGCCGGCGGCACTGTGCATGCCGTCGACGTCCTCGGGGCTGGTTTCCTTGCGAACCAAGATGACCGATTCGCCGTGCGCGGCCATCTCCTCTGCTTCCTTGGCGCTGAAGACGACCTTGCCGCAGGCGGCACCGGGAACGGCATTGATGCCCTCGGCGATTTGGTGGTTCTTGAGCTGGTCGGCGGTCACCTTCGGGCTGATGATCGGGTAGAAGAGACGCTCGACATCCTCCTGCGTGATGCGCTTGATCGCGTCGTCCTTCGTGATGACCGGCTTCGACGCCAGCGTGGCGTATTTCTTCGGCAGCAGCTTCGCCTTGACCAGACGCTGTACCTCACGCTTGGGCACCAGCGGCTGTGTGGCCTGCTCGACCGCGATGCGGAAGACCGCGGTCGGGGCGCGCTTGCCGGCACGGCACTGGAGCATGTACAGCTTGCCACGCTCGAACGTGAACTCCAGGTCCTGCATCTCCTTGTAGTTCGTCTCGAGCACGGCCCGGATCGCCACAAGTTGGTCGTAGACGGCCGGCTGCTTCTTCTGCATGTCGCTCAGCTTCATCGGCGTGCGAATGCCGGCAACGACATCCTCACCCTGGGCGTTGAACAGCATGTCGCCGTAGAAGGTGTTCTCGCCGGTGCTCGGATCACGGGTGAACGCGACGCCCGTGCCACTGTCCTCGCCCATGTTGCCGAAGACCATCTGCTGGACGTTGACGCCGGTGCCCTTGAGATCGGTGATCTTCTCGACCCGGCGATACGTAACGGCCTTCTCGGCGTTCCACGACTCGAATACGGCGTTAATGGCGCCACAAAGCTGCTCCCACGGATCCTGCGGGAATTCGCCGCCGGTCTGTTCACGGAAGAAACGTTTGAAGTCATCACACAGCTCGCGCAATTGCTCGGACGAAAGCTCGTGATCGAATTTGACCCCGGCCCGCTCCTTCAGATCATGCAGCTTGT
>JAKSCY010000438.1 GCA_022360355.1 Chlorobiales bacterium | reverse complement strand
TCAACTCCAAAGATTGCAGTTCACCATCAACAACGTCATTGAGACGGAATACGCCGCCAATGTCGCCGATCTTTCCCTTTGGTACTACGACGATCAGGGCCAATACCTCGGCCCCGATGTGCTCTTCCCCAACGGTTACGGCGCCATTCCCGATTACCTCGCCCAGGGGCTCGATATCCGCCTTGAGCACATCTGCGAGGAAATCGACTATTCCGCTGAATCAGTGCGCGTCCTTACCAACCAGGGCGAGTTCACCGCCCCGCGCGCGGTGGTCACTTTGCCGATCGGGGTGCTCAAATCCGGCCAGGTGCGCTTCACGCCCGGCCTGCCCAGCGCAAAGCAGCAGGCCATGGACGGCCTCGGCTTTGGCGTGCTTAACAAGGTCTATCTGGAGTTCCCCGCGGTCTTTTGGGATCAAACACCTCACGCGCTCGGTTATGTATCAGAGCAGAAAGGCCGCTTCAATGCCTGGATCAACTTCGTTCCCGTGAACGGCCAGCCCATCCTGCTCGGTTTCAATGGCGGCGAATTCGGCCTGGAGATCGAGGATTGGTCTGATGAGGACATCATCGCACTCGCCATGCAGACCCTGCGCACCATCTACGGCCCCAACATCCCCGCCCCCGTCAACCACCTGATCACCCGCTGGAGCAAAGATCCCTTCGCGCTGGGTTCCTACTCCTCCATCATGCCCGGCGCGTCCTCCGCCAATTACGAAATCATGGCCGAAGCTCTGGATGAGCGCTTGTATTTCGCGGGCGAAGCCACGCATCGCACTCACCCCAGCACGGTGCACGGCGCTTACCTGTCCGGCCTGCGTGCGGCCGAAGAAATCATCGAAGCGGATTGATCCGGCTAAACGGCTGGGCGTGTTTCCATTTCCCAGGTAGTCAGGAAACGCGAGGGCGAGCCAATCGCCAAAGCGATCCAACCCTGCAGCGTAAGCCCCCACACATCCGTCGCCCGCACTGCGTAATCAAACACTTTCACCCATTGGCCGGCCGTGAGCTTGGTCTTGTTCTTCGTCAGTTGCCCGTTGCGTGGCGGCGATTGGTAGGTGTCCAGGTCCGCCAGCGTTTTCACCTCTCGCGGCAGCTTGGGGAAGAGTTCGATCCGGTCCAGCGGCACATACAGCTGCTCGCGTGAGATCAGCACGGAATAAGCGCGGTAACCGCTGCCCAGCAGCCGCATGATCCCCTGGCCGCTGATCGCGGTGAATTGGTGCACCACTTCGGGGTTGTTGTCGTAATTCACGGAAGTCGAGTTCGGCGGTGGGTTACGGTGCCGAAAACTGGAGATCGCCGCATAGTTGCCCTCGATGCCCTGGATCTCAAGCACGCTGCCCCACCAGGCCAAGCTCTCCACCTTCGGATTTTCGATATCCCCCACATTGTTCCAGCCGCCCGCTTTGCGCATCAGCGCTTTGAATTCATCCGCATCCTTGCCCCCATTCAGCCGGGCAACATAATCCAGCCAGCTTTCCGGCAGCGCAAAGCGATCCTTGGTGTGCCCCGCCGAACGGATCGAAAGCGAGACCGTGGCAGGTGGCGTGTCCCAGGTGCCCTTGCTGTCGCGCGCTTCCCAATTCTCATGTTGTGAGCGCGGCGCGTAATCCCACCAGGCGGTGTCCATGTCCGCCTTGCAGCGTGCATATTGCTTTGCCATGCTGGTTATTCTACAATTGGCCTTGAGTTTCGTTCCCGGAAATAAGGCTGTGATTTGTCATGCAACGCTTCAGACAAGCCCTTGAGATCACCCTCATCATCGCCGCGGGCATCCTGCTGCTCTGGCTGATTGAAGCCATTGCCCCGCGTATCCTCTTCCCCTGATTCCGCAAGCGCTCAGGCCGCCCTCACCAGTAACGTATCACTGGCTGGGGCGAAGCAAAGCCCCCAACACCTCATCCAGCCCCGGTACCTGTTCTGCATCCTTGAAAGTTGCCATGCGCTCATAGATATCGCTGGCCGCCAGATGAAAGCCCTCCGGCAGACCAGCACGCCCGAAGGTCGCCGCGATCTGCTCCATCTCTCCCGAGAAGCGCCAGGCCTTGGCCGTCACCCTGCGGATGCGCTCCACGCTCTGATCTGCAAAATCGGGGTCATCCTGCTCCCACAACCACAGCAGCTCATCGCGCACGCCCATGCCCTCCGCCGCGGCCACCACCGCGCACAGCAGCGCC
>JAKSCY010000694.1 GCA_022360355.1 Chlorobiales bacterium | reverse complement strand
GCAGACCCTCGTTTCCGCTCTCCTTTGTATCCTGTACAGAGCCTGCCTGCTCACGAGGAAGCCGTAGTCGGATTCAATAAAATCCTGGGAGAGAAGGGCCTGGAACCGATTGCCGACGTGTCCGAGCTTTTTTTCGGGCGAAGCCGCGTCAAAATCGCGCCTACCACACTGGAACTGGAACCTCTCCTGGCGGATGTGCCGTACCTCCATTATGTAGGGTACCTCCTGTACGATCGGTGGGAACTGGCTCCGCTTCCCGACGGACTCCTCGAAGAGTGCCGTGGACGTAACGTGGTCTTCGCATACTTCAGCTCCGGGGAGATCGGGCCGCGTGAATATACGAGAGTGTTACCCGAGGCCTATGACGGGACGGAGTTTCACGCAATTGTAGCGGTCGGCGATCATCCGCAGTTGCCTGAGCTGCCTCCCTCAACCTCCAACACCACATGGGTGCGCTTTGTGCCGGGGCGCTCAATCATGACGTGCAGTCAGGCTCTTGTTTTTCACGGCGGTCAAAATACGGCCATGGCGTCCCTGATCCATGGACTGCCCAGCCTGGTCTTTCCGGGAAACGATTTTGAAAGGGATTTCAACGCAAGCGCATTGGACAGTGTCGGAGCAGGGATCAAACTTTCTTCCGAGCATTTTAACCCGGAAGACGTTCTCGAGGCCACCCGCCAACTTCGAGAGCCGGCCTATCGCCTGGCGGCCAAGGAGTACGGTCTTAAGGCAATTCGCAGCGGTGGCGCACAACGCGCGGCGGATCTGGTGCTTGAGGCTGCCTACGGTAGTGAACCAGTGTGAGGAAACGAGACGAGTTGCTGAATCGTTCGCGAACATACATCGATTGCCAAAAATTCTGACCGATTGACAGGCAAGATACCTGTCCCACCACAAAAGCAATTCGGACAGAATTTTGAACACTTGCTATAAACAGTGGAACGCATTGTTCAACCTGATCCACCTCTTAATGAGCGCGCGATATGACCGACGAAAACACTCCATCACATGACGAATCGTCTCAGGTCGATCCGGAAGCCTCACCCGATCAAACGCCGGCTACAGAGACTCAGCCGAAACGGTCTCACATACGGAACGCCCTGTACGAACATCTCGTCGTTCCCCTAGTCCTTTCGAAGGACCCTCCCTGGTTCGATGCGCGTGGTGCGGCAGTGGGTTTCTTTATAGCACTGGGATTTCCGCTAGGCAGTCATACGGTGTCAATGGCATTGCTTCGTCTCGTTTTCAAGTTCAACTTGATCATAGCGTATGCGTTTTCCTGGATACTTAACCCTTGTACCATCGTTCCTATATATTATGGAGCGTACAAGCTCGGCGGCTTGATACTGGGGCGCAATGAGGACGTAGACGTCGAGGGATTCCGTCAGAGCAT
>JAKSCY010000165.1 GCA_022360355.1 Chlorobiales bacterium | reverse complement strand
TGATCTTCGACGAGGTGGACTCGGGCGTGGGTGGCGGTGTCGCAGAAATCGTGGGCGGCCAGCTCCACGCCCTAGGCGACAAAAGACAAGTGTTGTGTGTCACCCACCTGCCCCAGGTGGCGAGCCAGGGCGACCAGCACCTGCGCGTGAGCAAAATGTCGGACGGCTCGGCAACGCGAACCGCCGTTAAACCGCTGACGGCACCGGAACGAGTTGAAGAAGTGGCCCGAATGCTCGGCGGCGTAGAAATTACCAACCGCACCCGAGCACATGCTGAAGAAATGCTGAGCGCCGCCGTCACACGGCGGGCGGGTTAGATACCGGAAGCAATTCGGGATTATTTTTTTCGCTTGGGGCGCACGTACAACACCAGGCTGTGCTCCACCAGCTCGTAACCGTGCTTATCGGCGATTTCCCGTTGCAGGCGTTCGATATCTTCACTCACGAACTCGACCACCTGCCCTGATTCCAGGCACACCATGTGATCGTGATGTAGCCCGGAATCCAGCTCGAAAACCGAATGACCACTTTCGAAGTGATGGCGGCTGATCAGTCCCGCATCTTCAAACTGGGTCAGCACCCGATAGACGGTGGCGAGCCCCACATCTTCTCCCGCATCGATTAAACGCCGGTAAATGTCTTCCGCGCTAAGATGCCGTTCCTGGCTGCTTTCCAGCACTTCCAATATTTTCAGGCGCGGTGTCGTCGCCTTGAGGCCAAATTTTTTCAGATCCTGCCGACGCAACGGTGACTCCGGTATTTCACGCGATGATGAACTAAAAGCCATCAATGGGGTATCATCCGCGCCCGATTATCCTTCACTTATGCATAGCCGGGCAAAATATCACAGGGCAATGGAGAACCGAACCGGATTTCGCCGTTGGCGGCTTGCTGCCCTGCTTCTATTGATCGGCCTGAACGCCTGCGTTTACCGCGTGGACGTGCAACAGGGCAATCTGCTCGAACAACAGGATATCGAGGCCGTCAAACCGGGTATGACCCGCAGCCAGGTCCGCTTCCTGCTGGGCACACCGGTGGTACAAGATCCGTTTCACCAGGATCGCTGGGACTATATCTACTTCTTTCGCCAGGGCCGCAGCCGAACCGCCGACCGGCGCTGGCTGATCGTGTATTTCGAAGAAGACCGGGTGCGGGAAATCCAGCCGGACGTCCCGGTA
>JAKSCY010000314.1 GCA_022360355.1 Chlorobiales bacterium | reverse complement strand
GAAAACAGTTCACCGGAATGGGGTTTGACAGATTTTGATCCCGAAGAAAAAAACAAGGGCATGGGCAAAATTGCGGATGTGGCCCGTTCGCACTTCGAATTGATGGATTCTATGGTCATCTGCGTGTTTTTACCGGGCGGCATACCCCTGCAACCCAGTGACTTTGCCACCTTCTTAAATCTGGCTACCGGTCAAGACTATACCAGCGAGTCACTACAACAGATAGGCCAACGTATCGCCACCTTGCATCGGGCCTTTAACAACCGTTGCGGCATTACCAGAAAAGACGATACCCTCGCAAAACGACAACTGTCGAAACTCAAAGATGGGGGCAGTAAGGACTTTGCGCCCGATCTACCTGCCATGTTGGAGGAGTTTTATGAAGTGGCCGGATGGGATGAGGAGGGACGTCCCACACCAGAAACGCTTAGGTCGTTGGACCTGGCATTTGCAATTAATGACTTACATGGGTAAGGCGTAAGGGAGGGGGAGCCCATTGCATCACCACGGATAGGGTAACCGTGGTTGGAAAGGATAAGCGTATGAGTACAGATCGACCTGCCCTGTCTTCGACTCTGAGGGAAGAGCCCTCAGGCTCAGACTCGAATGAGAGCCACGCCGAAGGGGCGGTGGTTTCCATTGTTAAGGGGGATATCCAAGAAACCCCAAACCGCTATTCTGAAAAAGATGTCACGATCGTCCGGGACATGATCAAGCGGTCTTTGGACCTCATCGGTGGATTGTCGGCCACGATTGGTGCGGCGCAAACGGTGATTCTAAAACCGAATTTGGTTGAGGTCCCTTTTGAAACGACTGGGGGTTCGGTCGTGACTGATCCCCGGGTGCTAGAGGCGCTCGTAGGATTGCTGAAAGACCATGGTGTCGAGCGCGTATTGGTCGCAGAAGGCAAGTCGGTGAACCTGAAACACGAACAGTCGGGGCCGCGTCATGCCTTTGAAGTAACGGGGCTGGCGGAGGTTGTTTGCCGGGCCGGGGGGGAGATTCTGGGGTGGGATGAAGAGGACTTCGTTTCGGTTCCTGTGCCGGGGGGCGAACTCTATCAAGAGATTGGAATCCCAAAGTCGATTCTCGAAGCCGATGCCTTTATCT
>JAKSCY010000808.1 GCA_022360355.1 Chlorobiales bacterium | reverse complement strand
CAGTATTTCGGCACAGTTCACAATTGGTCCTGAACTGGAAAAAGCATTAAAGTTCACCAAGGTTGATGTGTTAGGTCTGGCCGACTCAGGTCCGGTAATTGGCACTGTTAAAGATTGTTTCAGCAACACCTATAACAGAATTATAACTCCTAAGAACGCCCTTATTATAACTGGAAAGAAAATTAAAATCATTGGAGATGACAGCCAGGTCGGTGTTTATCTGACCAATACAGACGGTGGGATGGTTACCAAAGTAAGCCAGATAGTGGTTAATAGTCCCAGACAGCTCACTATTATGCTGCCTGCAATGGACAAAGGTCATTATCAATTAAGTGTTGTAACACAGTTTACAGGCTGTTCCAAATTACTTAAGGTACCCCACAGTGTATCCTATAGGCATCACCTGCAAGTGGAGTAAGGTAAATAGCATAAACCCAGAATATGCATCAGAAATTCTATTACGCCCTGAAACTACTTCAAAACAAGGCACTCTGTTCATTTTCTTCAACTCACCATAGCGATGCTATGCCTTGTTTCAGTAAATGCTTGTTTTATTGTTGTTTCAATGCTCATTACGAAGTTCCAATGCATAATCTGGGTTAAACCTATCCATGTTGATGTCAGCCTGCTTCCCGGTATAAAGGCATCAACATTTACCATCCTTTATCTTAGAGCTACAGGGCTCTGTGATCAAGAGCGCTGGCGCTCTTAATCTGTGAGCTATGCTGCTCTGCACCTCAGAGCTATGGCGCTCTGTACCTAAGAGCAGTAGCGCTCCGTTTATCTGAGCTATAGGGCTCTTAGGTATGGGATGGCTAATATTGAAAATATCAGATAGGGAAGGATAGAGATATTGATATAGGTATCTTGTGGATTATTACTTAAGGTGCAAGAGAATTTGGATCATAGTGATAGCTGCAATTCATTGTTGTAATACTTACGCAGAATCAGGAGTTCCTATAAATCAATTTGGCATGTCTAATTGAATATTGCTTTTTGTTTCTCTGGTTACATATTTAAAAATCATAATACCAGAAACAACCATTGTTGATATAAAATATGATAATCCTGCAAAGAGTAATTTCTTAGCTTCAGAATTAAAAGTTGGAAACTCATTAAATTCTGACATTAATGCTAACAACATATAGAAGCATGTTAGAATTAGTAAACTTGGGATAATAATTCCAACAACTCGATTTTTATAAATAATTTGAAGGATTAACCCTATAATTAATGCAATAGCTATCGGATTGAATAGGGTTGCAGCCGAAAAATAATAAAATATAACTGCAGCAATTAAAAGGTACTCTGGTAATAAGAATACTACTCTCTTTAAACCTTTCATAGAATAATTGATTTGGCGTTTGTATACTAGTTAACAAACGTTTTCAAACAGTTATTAGTATTTCAGGAAAATAATACTACAAATATCAGTGTCAATGTTTATTCAAGTCCTTCGTTTCTCCACGAGTTCTTTCGTGTGATTCATTGTTTATTACGTGTTAGTGAGAGGGAAATAATCAAATCGGAACATAATGGGAAACAATTAATCCCAAAAGAAAAACAGGAATATCAATAATAAGCGCGGTCAAAACTGACATTTTGTTTCTAATTAATTTACGTCCAATATAAACCCCAATTAACCCAATTACAATATTCAAAACCAATACCCAGTTAGGATACATAAAGAACCAGAAGATATTCGTAAAGTGATAACCATAAAAAAGCCAAATCCAGTGGCTAGTCCAAAGAAGGTTTAAAATCAATTATAATTCCCGTAATTCGTTGTGCCCAATATTTCACCTGGTTCATTTATCTTATTATTTATCAGGTATAAAGGTGCAAATTTCACATTATATAGCCAACCGTGTTGTTAATGATAAAAGGTGAGATGTAAGACCTTAAGGTTTCTAAACCTTAAGGCCTGATAATAAACAACGTACCGGACTTTCAGCTCTCCATTATATGATTTATTTTGACCATAGCCCTACCGGACTATGCTTATATGTTTCGTCCTTGCAAGACTGATATATGTCCTTCTTTGGCTGGCCTGTAAGGCCTAAATATAAGAACACAGGGTAAAAAGTTCTGCGATTGAAGTAAAAAATGAGATAGCACTGAAAGTGCGGCACATCAGATTTAATTCAACCGTTAATCTGTATCATAAATTAAAAACTCCCTTT
>JAKSCY010000036.1 GCA_022360355.1 Chlorobiales bacterium | reverse complement strand
GCCGAAGCCGGGCTTGAGCTCAACGGTTCAGCAGTTGCTTCCGATGCATTCTTCCCGTTTGCCGACGGTCTTCTGGCTGCTGCCGAAGCAGGTGCAAGCGCCGTGATTCAGCCGGGCGGATCTATCCGTGACGAAGAGGTTATCGCCGCCGCGGACGAGCACAATCTGGCGATGGTGTTTACCTCGATGCGACACTTCAAACATTAGGGTGCCTCGAAAACCTATTGCGCGTTCAGATTGCTGCGTTGGGCGGTGCTCGGAATCCTCATGTACTTATGTACACTCCGGTTCCTGTGCTTCGTCCGCCTTGCTCTATGAGCGCTCATAACGGTTTTTCAAGACACCCTTTTCAAGTAACAGTTAAAGGATTATTACTCACAGTAGCCAGTAGTAGCTCAGTTCGTTTCGCAGGAGTGAAGAGGGCAGTGAAGGATCGAAGTGAAGGGATATCTTTCTTCCTGTTTTCCTTCCTTTTTTGAGTTTTTACTTTTGACCTTTGACTTTTCTTATGTTCTCCATCACTGCTTTTGCATTGCGTTTCAGACGCTTTAGCCCGGCGCGGAAAACCGGAGTTGCAGCAAAAAGTGTCTTGAATTGTGATCTTGTGAGGGACAGAATCTGTTCAGGGGTGATTTCGAGCAGCTCTTTTTTCGGTATAAACTCAGTGCAGTTTGGTGCTGTGGTTATTTGTGCGTTGTGCGGACAGACCTCCTGGCAGACGTCACAGCCGAAAAGCCATTCGCCGGTCATTGCCGACTCTTCCGGGGTGAACTCCCTTTTAAGTTCCACCGTGAGGTAGGAGATGCATTTTCTCGCGTCGAGCCTTCCCGGTTCGATGAGCGCTCCCGTCGGGCAGCTTTTGATGCACGCGTTGCATTCCTGGCAGGGATCGAACTGCAGTGTGGGGGAAGGGGGGAACTCGATATCGAGCAGTATTTCTCCAAGAAAGACGTAAGAGCCTGTCCCAGGGACGATAAGCATGGTGTTTTTTCCGGTTTTTCCAAGCCCGGCTTTTTCAGCCCAGGTTTTTTCAAAAACCGGCATACTGTCGACGAAGACTTTTCCTGTAACGGAGCCGGGATGTGTTTCGCAAATAAAATCGAGAAGCTCGCCGAGCTTGTTTCGAAGTACCCTGTGGTAATCGTTTACAAGAGCATAGCGCGAAATTCTTGCCTTGTCTTTGACTCTTTCAAGTGGGAAGGTATAGGGAAGGGCAGCGGAGAAAACAGTCTTCGCTCCTGGAAGCAGCTTTTCAGGGTGGTTTCTTACGGAGAGTTCTTTCTGCATGTAAGCCATTTCGCCATGACGGTTTTCCCGTATCATGTCGAGCAGTTTTTTGCTTTCCTCTTTACAGGATGTAGCTGCAGCAAAACCGGCGGCACAGAAACCGCTTTCCTGGGCTTTTTGCAGAATTATTTCGCCTAACTGTTCGTTGTTCATCCGGTGCCAGTGTAGTCAGGAAAATTATCCGATCCATTCAGGTAAAAGGTAGTCATTCCTTATAGAGGCACTATTTTTCAAAGCGATTATAGCGGATCGCTCCCAACAGTGTAACATAAATGATACATTTGTTGCATTTTACCGTTCCGCTTAGTGTCCGACTCTTGTTCCTCAAAAGTAAGCCGAAATCTTCATGAAGGCTAAGCGCCAGACCCGACAAGGTGTTAGGTGTTGTTTTTATAATTTTGATATGTTGAATAGTCAAGTGCAATTGCCCTGAGCAATTCTTTGGCGATCAGTAGTGATTTTTCATATACCCATTCATACCCCTGCTTTTCTGTCTTTCCTGTTTGTGCCAACCAGTTATCTATTTTGTTTTTTGCTGTTGAAGCATTGTCATGGACTACTATGTGTCTGTAGTTCATGATACGTACAACATCTTCCTCTGAAATTGAGATATTTAGTAAAACGTTAAGAGTATTTATGGCACGCTCAATATTCCGAGCACTGTGCTTTCCTGTAATCATTTCAAAGAGTAGTGCTGAGTTGACGATTCTTGTAGCGTAAGAGTTTCCGAAATTTGGTAAACCAATCTTCAAAACATGAAAGCTATCTGTTGCGGACAAGCAACAGCATTTACAGAAAAGGTGCAACAACTTTGAGGAATGTAGGTTTTTTGTGAAACCCGTGAGTACGAAAGAGTAGATTTTACGAAGCTGGTTTTCTTCTGAAGCATCAATATAAATCAAATTTTTACCGCGAAGTCCATCGAAACAAGTTGTCCATGGTGCCCAGGAAATTTGACCCTTTGAATTGATAAATTTCTCAATACCAGCTACGAAATAAGTTTCTTTCATAATTGCGAGTGCTACTGCGCAAAATGAACAGTCGTCGACACCAGAAGGATTCTCTTCCATGTCGCGATCGGAGATGGCGCATGAAACAACAATGCTCGAACTACAAAGTGAATCCAAGAACCGGTTCAAACCATACGGTTCTTGGATAGAAGACATCTGATAGAGGAGATCTTTCGGCACTGAACCAAAAGACTTTGTCGCTTCATTAGATGATAGGATCGATAGACTATCGGTTATCTTAATTGAAGAAGACTCAATAGATATGTTCGAGAGCTTGTATTGTGTGGTGTTCATATTTTTCTAAACATCTTTTCACAATTTCGCCACCTCTTCAAAAAATAACAAGTATATCACCTGCTTAGCCTCTGCTCAGTGCCCACCTGTCTATTTCTCTAACTCTGATAACTGGGCCAAAGATCACGCGAATGCGCGAACCTTGCCCCTCTGAAATAAGCCGAACTCTTCACGAAGTTAATGCGCCAAGAGCTGTTGTGTATGGGAGGCATCAGTGTTAAGCTTTAAGCGTATCAGAGGATTCACTGGGCCGTTTTGATGAGTCGCAAACCACCTCTCGTATATGCCCTTCGTGTATGATGTTGAACGTCTTCAGGCATGAGAACACATGTCGTTCGGCACTTGTAGCGGTGCGCGTGTTCAACGCTGCAACAGCTTCAGCTCTGAGATTCACTTCCGGCGGCAGTGGGTCTTCAAACGTTCCATATAGCCCTATTTCACGGCCTAGAGGCACGAAAACTTCTGTTTGGCGCCTTCCAAATCCGATCGGGCCGCTTCGTCCACCTTTCCAAACTAGCGTTACTGGATGATCGGAGCATATGAATTCGGGTCCATTCTCCGGAGTCAAAAAAAGCGACCATGTTCTTTTTCCGAAAATGGGTAACAGCATGTCGAAGATCTTGAATTCAGACCGGGAGTTATCCTGTGGATGGAACTCTGACCTATATCGTCGCTCTTCCACGAACTTCTTCATTTCTTCGTATGAAACGTTTGTGTTGGATATGTAACCTGCTTCTTCTGCTTTGCTCATGTGGTGTTCGAAAATGCGAGGGTCTGAAACGAGGATTTCGCCAAGTATGTGCCTGACTTGTTCTTTAGCCTTGTTGACTCTTTTTCTGCTTTGGGGATTGCGCACGGCTAACAAGCATACAAAGTTGAGGATGGTATTGAAATCCTTAGCAGATGGAAATGTTCGGGTAGCAAGAATCTTTCGAATTGCTTCTGTCGCTTTGCCCTCAAACGATGCAAGTGAGGATTCCAAGGCATCGATGGGCTGCCCATCTACGTCGATTCGATTGAAGTCTTTTTCTACTCCGACATTCTTTGGAGAGGTGGAGAAGCAATTGCCAGATTTAACTTCTATCACCAAAAATAGCCCATCCTTTGCGCCGGTGTCGGTGAAGGCGGCCAAGTAACATTGTGGAATATAGTGGTGGCGACGCGCTGTGCACATTGTTATTCTGCAGTCCAAAGTTAGGATTCTAACAAGCGAGCTTCAGCGCGCCTGAGAGGAAAGACGTAGTCGTAAAATTCTTAAGAGTTAACTCGTCTAAGCTTCTCGTTATAATTTCGCCATATTTACAGTAAAACACAAGCTGCTGTCTAACCACCCTCACCATCCTCATTGCTCACAACACCTTCTCCCTCCACCTCACATTCCGTGCTCTCAATCTCCTTGTGAATGCTCTCGATGTTCGTATCATCCTCCAGCGTGATGTTCACCATCATCTTGTCCAGCTAATGATAATAGGTGAAGCTCTTCACGCGCAGGATAGCCTCAACATCCAGTATTCCATCATCTGCGACGTAACCGCTATATAGGCGAGCAGGGAATTAGGCGGTTGGAACTCCGCCTGGATCGCCAGGCCTGACAGGACAGGACCGGCGCAATTGGTGTTAACACGGCTTTAAAAGGTGTATGATATCCGCTGCAAACCATTTTTCAATGGTATTAAGCGGATTTAGAGGTGACTTCCTGAAGAGAAAACTCGGAGAGCATCGCATTCGTTTTTGCATGTTCAATTGTCATGCTGACAAGGTTCCCTTTCTCATCGATATCAATGTATATGTTTTCACTAATTTCCTTTGTCTCCTCCACCTCACTATCGGTGAACTCAATATGAGCTGTATCAGTATCTGAAAAATATCTTACTCTCATGATTTTATTCCTCTGTTAAATGATCTATCAAAAAATGCATTGTGAACGGTTTCTCCATCCTCCAGGAGAATGACCCTTAAATATTTTTCCGTTTCCTCAACATAATACCATTTTCTGATCCTGCCATCAGCTTGTTTCAATGTTTCAACGGGAGATTCAATTGCGCTCTCAATCCATTCATTTTTTATTATTGATCTATCGGGACGCTTTCTCGTGTATTCAAAATATTTTGTTGTCTTCATAAATCATATTCTATGACAATCCACAAAAAGAGTCTTTTACCTATTTTACAAAAATTTTCGAAAGCCTGCCTCACGACCGAACTGATCAGCACTGCTTGTCGGTGTCCGGTGCATACGATTGCTAAGCAGCGAAGCCGCTTTATTGGCGAGCAAGGAGTTAAGCAGCAGGAAATCCTTCTGAATCCCCGGACTATCCTGCTTATGCCTCTTTTTACAATACGTTAGCGGTGATTGCGTATAATTCTTTTTCTCTCTGTTTTTCTGTATCGTAGATATTCTTTTATATACCATATCCGCAAGTATTTTTGTCTGAACGAACAGCTATGAATCGCAGGGATTTTCTCGGGAAGTTTTTCAAACGTACCGGAGCAGTTGCCGGTATTGCGGCAATCGGGACAGCCGGAGCGCTGGGGTATTATCAGCCGCGCAGGGAGCTGTACGGGGTGTCAGGTTCAGCAGGTGAGGATAGCTACAGGGAGCGGCTTGATAGGCCCAAAAAAGCCGTTGTTGTCGGCGGTGGTCTCGGTGGAATCAGTGCTGCAATGGAGCTGGCAAAGAGAAATTTCGAAGTGACGCTTGTCGAGGCTTCGGCCGACCTTGGCGGAAAGCTGACGGGTTGGGATGTTGAGGCGCTTGGACAGACGTTTCCGGTCGAGCACGGTTTTCATGGCTATTTCAACCAGTATTACAATCTCAACGAAATGTTTGCCGAATCGGAGGTCGGTGACGTTTTCATGCCTGCTCCCGGCTATCCTGTGCTGTTCAGGGAGCAGCCGCTGGAAGTGTTCGGCAAGACTCCGAAACTCTTTCCATTCAATCTTTTTTCGGTGTTGCAGCAGTCGGAATCGCTTGATGTTCTTCCGATTCTCAAGGATTTCAAACAGATGCTTCCTGTTCTCGACATGTTTCGTTACGAGTATGAGCGGACGTTCGAGCGGTATGACGGGATCGATTTTATGACGTTCTGCCGGGAACAGAACATCTACGAGCCTTTTTTCAGGACGGTGCTGCACCCTTTTTCCGATGCGACAATGAACCGGATGGAGGTGCTCTCGGCGGCTGAGGCAATCCGGTATTTCCATTTCTATTTCATGGGCAGCCCTGAGGCGCTGGGTTATCGTATTACAACCAGGAACTGCATGGATGCTCTTGTGCGCCCGATGGAGCGGCGGCTTAAAGCGCTTGGTGTCCGGATCCTTTCGGGAAAGAAAGTCCGGAGGCTTCTCATTGACGATTCGGGAGTATCCGGCGTCGAACTGGAAGGGGGGAGTGCCGGGGGCGTTGTTGCCGAAGTTGAGGCATCAGGGGTGACAGAGGGGGCGTGGGTCTCGCTTGAAACACAAAACGGTATGCCTGTTCTGCTGACTATGCGGAAAGGAGAGTACGTCGCATTTGATGGAACCTGTACGCATATGGGGTGTCCTGTTATTCCCGATGAGGAATCAGGAGGGTTGTTCTGCCCCTGCCATGCCGGTTTTTTCGATAAGGACGGGGCTGTTGTGAGCGGGCCTCCCGAGGCTCCGCTTCGAAAACTGGAGGTGACGGTTTCCGGTGATCGGTTACTTGTTTCCACGAAAGGAGGGGGCAGGT
>JAKSCY010000723.1 GCA_022360355.1 Chlorobiales bacterium | reverse complement strand
GTAGTGAAAATGTGACAGTGGCTATCAACGAACATGAGGTGTGTCCCAAGCCTTGCTCAGTTCTTCGGACCTGAGCCGTCTTTGATATTCAAGGCGTTTAGCTTCCTCCGGAAGATGGATCGTTCCCTGGAAGATAGGCGACCGTTCTCGATAGCGTCGAGGAAAACGGCTCCGGCATCAGCGGAGCGCCCTTGAGCCTCATAAATGTCCCCGAGAAGAGCGTAAGCCGCCCCGTCCGCAGAGCGTCGCTTAATCGATTCGTTCAGGACGCTGATTGCGCCGGCCTTGTCTCCTTTTTCGGTGCTGTAGAAAGCGAGCGTATATGCGTACTTGGGATTGGCGGGGTGAAGTTCGTACGCCTTGCGGCACCACTCAATAGCTTCATCCAACTTCCTGTCGGCAAGCAACACACCCAGGTTATACGCGGCCGCGGCCAGTTGAGGATCGGACTTGAAAGCCTTTCTCAAGCACGACTCGGCATTCGCATAGTCTTTCTGCTCGGCCTTTACCAACCCCATATTGAAATTCGCCTCCGCGCTGTTCGGGTCGATTGCGAGAGCCTTCTGCAATGCCTGCTCCGCTTTGGAAGTCCGTCCAAGTCGAGCATACGCCATGGAGACGTTAACGAGCGGAAGTATGCTGCCGGGTCGCATGGCGGAAGCCCGTTCAAACGATATGGCCGCGATTTGCACTTCTCCGCGATTGAGGAAGTAATTGCCCAGATTGTAGTATGAGTGCCAATCGTCAGGTCTGCTTTGCAGTGATGCCTCATACTCATCGGAGGCGGCTTTGAGCCTTTTGCGATCGCCCTCGCCGAGCAGTTTTCTTGGATAGCCTGCCAACGACATGGCGGCTCGAATACGCACAACTTTGTAGTCGTCCTGTGTTGAGGCCAACAGGGCGTCGCGGACCTCGGGATTGAGACTGTCGCCCAGCACTGATGCGGCGGATGACCTCACCAACGGTGAAGGATTCTTCAGTGCTTCGAGTAGAACGGGAACTT
>JAKSCY010000715.1 GCA_022360355.1 Chlorobiales bacterium | reverse complement strand
TGCGGTCACGATCGCATCCGCTACAATAGCTCCCGCGGCAATCGTCCCCACCGCAAGCGTGGCACCAAGAGCAGTGCGGAGCGCAGTGCTCGTCAGCGCATCTCCGTAGGTTCCAACCGCAATCGTACCAGAAGGATCTACGTACACAGTCGGCACCAGTCCGCAATATGTGTAGACGTTTGCCCCTCCTTGAATACCACGCGGATCCCGCGCGACGAATCTGCCGGACGTCGGGTCCAACCACCGGGCTCCGACATGCAACGCCTTTGGTCCTGTCCAACCTGCGTTGGCCAGTCGGTCGTCCTGATAGCCCCAGGCGCCGCAGTAGCCGTAGCGCGGCATGTTCGTCGGCGCCGAGCCGAGCAATTCCCCAAAGGCAGTGAACGCCGTCGATTGAGCGACCGTACCGCTGGTGCCAGTCAGCAGCCGCGTCGTGCCCAGCATGTCGCCGTGGAAGAACCGCCGGTCGGCCAATGTGTAGCCCGACCCGCCGTCCAGGGCGGCCAGCGCACCGTCCCCACGGTCGGCGTGATGATACCGGACGCCAAGATTAACCAGCGGGTTCAGCAGATTCATTGTGAAGTCGGAATAGTCTTATAGTCGCTTCGCTGTTCTGTGACTGCCGTTCAATTCACTGTCGCGCCGGCCTTGCTCTCCAGGTGGCATTTGTGGTCTTATTCAGTTTTAGCGTGACCAGCGCGTTTGGTTTCAGACGAAATGAACGCACGCGTCCGCGTGAGCACATCTCGCACCTGCGTTCCTTGTATGTTAATACGCAACGCAAAGCCATATGCATCTGGCCCCGATTGGCC
Organism: Chlorobiales bacterium; assembly: GCA_022360355.1. Lineage (GTDB taxonomy): Bacteria > Bacteroidota > Chlorobiia > Chlorobiales > Chlorobiaceae > Prosthecochloris. Next base: position 683 of record JAKSCY010000715.1, on the reverse strand, counting down.
AACAAGGGCCAAATAAGTTACTACTTGCTGGCCTAGCACACGCCCGATGTACTGTTCCTCGCAGGCGACTTCCCCCCAAAGAGCATAGAAATCACGATTCAGACAGTGAAGTGTATCTCCGCCGCCGCTCCACTCAAGGTCAATCGTCCACACGTTCGCAATCGATTGTGTCTTGATGATCTTAAACACTGATCGCCGTCGATTAACGGCGACGTCAATCTCATCGATGATTCCCGAGTACTTGTCGAGCCACGTAGACTGTGTCGCCGCATCACTAAATCGCCGCAAGTTCTTGAAAGGATCTACTGGCACAGTTCTGTCTCTCGATACATTACCATGAGATATTGCCAGCATGGAATATCAATATTCTTGTTTATTTTCGCCATCGATGTACATGCTAGTCTATCGCTGTCATGGGCCGACCGTGAAACAGGTTACCAGCACGTTTACCGGCCCGCCACCCTCAGTTACTTTTTCCACTACCACGCCTAAGTTGCGGAGACGAAAAACCAGCCTCCCACTACTTCTGGAGATCACGTACGCCCCATGGCGTACCGTAGCGGCAACCTGATTGAGTCCGATTTTCTGACCGACCATTTTGTCCACGGCGTGCTGCGTCACTCGCCAAGTGCCGCCGACTATCTTCTGCATGTGTGTTTGAACACGCTGTACGGTCAATCGCT
>JAKSCY010000631.1 GCA_022360355.1 Chlorobiales bacterium | reverse complement strand
TGGGACTGGAGAAACGGGTTCTGGCCGAGATGGGAAAGCTGGACTGCGTCTGTTTCGGTCACTCCCACCGGCCTTTCAACCGGGTCGTGGAGGAAGTCCTCCTCTTCAACCCCGGCTCGGCCAGGAACGACAGCCGGTCCGAATCGCTCTATGGTGAGCTCACGGTCGATTCCGCGGGGATCTCGGGAAGGCACCTGTCGTTTTAGGGGGAGAGGACCGGATGAAGAACCTCTGGGCCCCGTGGCGGATGGAATATATTCTTGGCCAGGACCGGCCCCAGGGGTGTATCTTTTGTCCTGAAAAGGGCAGAAGCTTTGACCGGGAACGGTTGATGCTTCATATCGGAGCCGACAGCCTGGTGATGATGAACCGCTATCCCTATAACAACGGTCACCTCCTGGTGGCCCCGGTCCGGCACCTGGAGGACCCCCGGCAGTTGACGGAGAAGGAGTCGGCCGACCTGTGGTCCTTGGTGAACGCCTCCCTGACCTGCTTGGAGAAGGTCATGAAGCCGGACGGGTTCAACGTGGGCCTCAACCTGGGTCCGGAGGCCGGGGCCGGGGTGGCGGCCCATCTTCACGTCCACATCGTTCCCCGCTGGGCCGGGGACGTGAACTTCATGACCGTCCTGGACGAGGTCCGCTCCATCCCGGAGCATATCCTGTCGACCTTTGACCGGTTGCGCCCCGCGTGGGCCGAGGCCTTCCACCTAGACCCTGCTCCGGAGGCCCTGAGGAGGAGCTAATGCGTTATCTCAAGATCGTGGTCGGTGTTCTGGTCATCATCCTGGGGGTCGTCTTCGTCCTCCAGAACAGCGACCTTCAGCGGCCCATCAGGCTCGACTTCGATCCCATGTTCCTCTTCCAGAGCCTTTCCTCAAAGGCCGACCAGGACCAGGGAGAGACCGCTCCGGAACCGGACCAGGCCCAGACCGGAGAGCCCGGTCCAGGCGACGGCAGGGCCGGCATCCCGGCCTTTATCCTCATCTTTATCGCCTTTTTCGTGGGCGTCCTGGCCGCCTCCTTTTACGGGATCATGGAGAAGTTCCGGCTTAAGAAGATGATCAAGGCCGC
>JAKSCY010000468.1 GCA_022360355.1 Chlorobiales bacterium | reverse complement strand
TCACTCTCTATTGGATTTGAAGGACCGGAGGATTGATGGAGCTCAGCGGCTGGGGCCGTTACCCCAGAATCCGGGCCCAGGCCAACTGGTTCGAAACCGAGGCGGAGCTCAGCCAGGACCTGGAGGCGGCCGGCAAGGTCCGGGAAGGGCTGATCGCCCACGGCCAGGGCCGCTCCTACGGCGACAGCTCGCTGAGCAGAGAGGTGGTCCTGACCAGAAGGTTCAGGTCGGTTTTGGACTTCAATCCCCAAACCGGCCGCCTGACCTGCGAGGCCGGGTTGACCCTGGCCGAGCTGATCGAGGCCTTTCTGCCCCAGGGCTGGTTTCCGGCCACCACCCCCGGGACCAAGCTGATCACCGTGGGTGGGGCCATCGCCTCCGACGTTCACGGCAAGAACCACCACCAGGCCGGGACCTTCTCGGAGGGGGTGGAGTGGCTGGAGCTGATGACCGGACCGGGGGAGGTGGTCCGCTGCTCCAGGGAAGAGAACCCGGAGCTTTTCCGGGCCACCTGCGGGGGAATGGGCCTGAGCGGGATCATCCTCCGGGCCGGGTTGAGGCTAAAACCCATCTCCAGCGCCTACATCCGGGAACGGGTGGTGGTGGCCCGCAACCTGGAGGAGACCTTCCGGCGTTTCGAGGAGAACCGGTCCGCTCCCTTTTCCGTGGCCTGGATCGACTGCCTGGCCCGGGGCGGGATGGCCGGCCGCTCGGTCCTCAACCTGGGCTGGACCCTGGAAGGGGCGGGCTTGGATCCGCTCCCGGAGCGGAAGCTGCCCCTGCCCTTTGAGCTGCCCGACTTTGTCATGAGCAAGCCGGCCATCGCCCTCTTCAACCGGCTCAACTTCGAGCTGGCCAAGGTCTCCTCCCGGGAAAGGGTCCGCCATCTGGAGAGCTTCTTCTACCCCCTGGACTCGATCCTCAACTGGAACCTGATGTACGGCCGGAGCGGCTTCACCCAGTACCAACTGGTGTTGCCCAAGGAGGCCAGCTTCAGGGGGCTGAGACGGGTTCTGGAGCGGATTGGCCGTTCCGGTCTGGGGGCCTTTCTGGGGGTCCTCAAGCTCCTGGGTCCGGCCAACGACAACCTCCTCTCCTTCCCCCTGGAGGGCTACACCCTGGCCCTGGACTTCAAGATCCAGCCGGGGTTGTTCCGGCTTTTGGACGAGCTGGACCGGATCGTCCTGGATCACGGCGGCCGGATCTATCTGACCAAGGACGTCCGGATGAAGCCGGAGACCTTGAGACAAGGCTACCCCGGTTGGGAAAGGTTCGTGGAGCTGCGGCACAGGCTGGGGCTTAAACCCCGCTTCGGCTCGCTCCAGTCCCGGAGGTTGGAGGTTTGAGATGCGACTGCTGATCCTGGGGGCCAACTCCGACATCGCCCTGGCCTGCGCGGCCAGGTTCGCCAAGGAGAGGCGGGCCGACCTGGTCCTGGCCTCCCGGAACGTGGCGCGGCTGGCCAAAAAGGCCAGGGACCTGGAGCTGAGGTTCCAGGTCAAGGCCGAGGCGGTCTTTTTCGACGCCCAGGACTACGACTCCCACCCCGGCTTCTGGGAAGGGCTCGATCCCAAGCCCGAGGCGGTTCTTCTGGCCTTTGGCCACGGCGGGCATCAGGGTCGGGGGAGCCAGGATTTCAACGAGACCAGGGCCATCGTCGAGATCAACTACCTGGGCGCGGTTTCGATCCTCAACCTGATCGCGGCCGAGTTCGAATCCCGGGGCAGGGGGGTGATCATGGCCGTCAGCTCCGTGGCCGGGGAGCGGGGCCGGGCCGCCAACTACATCTACGGCTCGGCCAAGGCCGGTCTGACCACCTTTCTC
>JAKSCY010000016.1 GCA_022360355.1 Chlorobiales bacterium | reverse complement strand
GATTTCCGCAATGCTCTGCATCATGCCTCCACGATGATAGTTGCCCACTGTACGAGCATAATCGACCCAGATCTTTTCATTACCGAAACCGGAATGATCGGCAAGCGGCCCGTCCTGAACGAGCCGGGTCATATCGGACACCACACCGGCAGACATGCGATGCATCAAAAGCAGCATCTTGCCGATATAATTCCGGCTTCCGCTGTTGAGCAACTCATCCGCACATTGCACGTTACAGTACCGCCCCTCCTTCTTTTCCAGCAACTCCACGGCAGCCAGACTATCGAGAAGCGCCTCTGTATTTGCCGGATGGCTTTGCAGCGCGGCGGCAAGCTCCCCGCTCGACAGAGGAGACGAAAGATGATCGAAAACACGTAATTCAAGAGCGGTCAACAGCGCCTGTGCCTGCATCCGGCCACTGAAAAGCCTGTAGACATAACGATGCTTTTCAATCCAACTATTTGACTTTTTTTCCATACAACTCCCTTTTTCTCATAATGAATATCCTGCCCTCACATACGCACCGAAGTAGTCACACCCACTGTACGCGGCTCACCAACCGTGAACACGCCAAAAGACTTACCGGAGAAATACTCCTGTCCATGCACTGACCTTCCCTTCCCAATCATTACCCGGCTTCTTGATAATGACTGACAGAGAGATTCGGGATCATATCGATAACATCGGCGACGGTTTCAACTCCGGCATCCTCCAGCTCGGTTTCCGTGAACGCTGTGATTGCCTCCGGAATCTCCTGCACATTTTCCTCGCGCTTTTGTGCCGTCACGGTGATGGACGCAGCCTCATACATTCGTATATCACCATCATCCTTCTCCGAAGCGGCATCTTCCGCAAGCAAGCCTCCGGAATATGACTGAGAGAGGAAAAAACTCAGTCCTACAACCAGCACACCCGAGTATATCTTTCTGAACAGCACAGCCAACTCCTTTTATTTAGACTAATTAAATATTTAATAACAAAAAAAGCCCTAACTACTTTGTAAAAGAGACACATGCATGATGAAAAACCTGAAATCAGACCGTTCTTTTATAACCTACTCGACATCTTTTACTTTTTTTGCCGACAGCAACTGGACCGGGAAAGCAATATCCTCGTCCGGCTGTGGTGTGGTAAATTCTCCAAAACCTGCCCCATTCAAAGCCTCTTTCAATGTTTCTACAGGCAGCATGTAAGTAGGATACCCTTTGGACCGAGTCATCAGCTCAGCAATAACAAGCGTCAGGCAGCTCTCTTTGTTTGCACACGACGACGATATGTGGCTCGAAATAAACAATCCACCCGGCTTCATGGAGTTGTTCACCTTTTTCAGAAATGTCAACAAGCTCCTGTCTGTTCTACACTCATATAAAAAGCGAGAAATGAAAAACACATCGTAACCGCCTCCAAAAGAACCAATCCCGGAACTATCAAAATCATGATAGGTGATCCGATCGCAGCTTTCCTCTTCATACTTCAGTTTTCTTGCAAGAGCGCATATTTCCGGTAAATCATAAACGTGAGAATGAAGGCTGGTATTTTCCTGCAAAAGCGCAAAAGAATAGTAACCTGTACTCCCTGCAAAATCACACATTTTTGTAGCCTCATGAAAACCAGGGATACTTTTTACAAATGAAACTGCCGCTTGTATCTCCCCTGCTTTTGCACTTTGTTCCATAGCCAAAACAGTTTGCTCCGACACCCACAACTTACTATCAAACCGCCTGATGTTACCCCTCAAGGCTTGTGCCAAATCATCAAATGGATTAGCGCCTTTGGAGAACATTTTTACGGCTCTTAACTGGTTTACAACAGAATTACTCACCAAGTATTCTTCAGAAAGAACCGTAAGACTGTAACAGTCATCCTGTTTTTTCACAAAATCAATGGCCACTAAAATCTGCAATAGGGCGTCTGTAATGTGTGCATCGCTATTCAGTTCTTTTGCAACTTCGTCTAAAGACAGCGACTTGCCGGAAAGTGCATCAAACAAACCGGTTTCAATAGCACTGTTTATTATTTTAGGCAGGTAGCTCTTATAGAGCAGATTGTTAATCTGGCTGTACGGAGAGTTTAAAACCGGCAACTTCATGAACTATCCTGATAGTTTTTTCTTATTTGTCTGCATAAAAAATATAATTAGTCTAAATAAAAATAAAGAGAAAAACAAAACAACTATACATTTTCCTTCTCTTTACGCTGCCTGAAAAGACGGGCGGCCAACGATGTAATCAGGGCATCTCTATTTATTGTCATGAGCGATTCAAGTGCAAGGCGAACGCAGCGCAGAAACCCTCTCCTATCCGATCAACGAAGCAATTGAAACGTGAAATAAATAAATTGAAATGCTCTTTATTCGCCGCCTTTTGCCCAACTAAAAGCAAACACCACACCGAAAACCCCCGGCACCGTGCTTGCAAGCATCCCGGCAAGACCGAAAGGAGCCTCTTCCGCCACACCCATATGCGAGGCGTTGTCGAGCAGACCACCGAGGGTCATCAGAACCCCGAATCCAAACGTTACCCAGCGCAGAACCTTCTGGTCGGAAAGCAGCGGCAAAACCGCAGGAACCAGCATGAGGAAAAACCATACTGCAACGACGTAAAACAATCCTGTATTCATCGCTTCATGTTCGGG